>CAZTAI010000022.1:0-14481 GCA_964611555.1 uncultured Chloroflexota bacterium
AGCACGAGGACGCGGTAGGCGCGGAACATGAGAACCCTCCCGGCTGCGGCCCGTCAGAGCAGGCGAAACAGCCCGGGATGAGACTACTGGTACTAGTCTGGTACTAGACCATGCCAGTGACCGGACCCTGGCGGCGGCTGGATACGAACGACGACTGGCGCTTCTGCCACAGCTGCCGCTTCTATCCAGACAAGACGGGTGTCGAGACGAGCTACACGCGCCCTACGACGGGGACGATCTGCGTCTGGTGCCGTGGGCACGTGGCCAAGGGGACCTGCACCTAGCTCCTTTAGAGGAGCGTGGCGGTCCTCTCGGGGCCGATGCCCACCATCCGCACGGGCGCGCCGACCGTCTCCTCGATCCGGCGCAGGTACGACTTCGCCTGGAGCGGCAGAAGCGCGCGGTCGGTGACGCCGGTGATCTCGCACCCCCACCCCTCGAGCTGCTCGTAACGCGGCGTGGCGCGCTCGAGGTCGTGGGTCGGCGGCATGTCCGTGGTCACGCGGCCGTCTATCTCGTAGGCGGTGCAGAACGGGATGCGGTCGTAGTCCCCGAGCATGTCGAGCTTCGTGACCGCGAGCTCGGTGAACGCGTTGAGGCGGTGGGCGTGGCGTGGCGCGACGGCGTCGAACCAGCCCACGCGGCGCGGGCGGCCGGTCGTCGCGCCGTACTCCTGGGCGCGCTCGCGCAGCCTGTCGGCCTCGGGTCCGTGCAACTCGGTCGGGAAGGGCCCCTCACCCACCGCTGTCGAGTACGCCTTCACGACGCCGATCACGCGGGTGATCAGGCGTGGCGGGATCCCCGCACCGACCGCGGCGCCGCCGGCCAGCGGGTTGGATGACGTGACGTACGGGTAGATGCCCCAGTCGAGGTCGCGCATCGCGCCGAGCTGGCCCTCGAGAAGGATGCGTGCGTCGCGCGCGACGGCCTCCTCGACGATCGGAAGCGTATCGACGATGCGGTCCCCAAGACGCGCGGCCGCGGCGAGCACCACGTCCGCGACCTCGACCGGATCTAGCGGCGCATCGCCGAAGCGCTCGAGGATCGAGTTCTTGGTGAGGAGCTCGTGCGCCACGCGCGTGCGGAAGCGGCGCTGGTCCCTGACCTCGTAGATCTGGATGCCGTGGCGGCCGACCTTGTCGCTGTACGCGGGTCCGACGCCGCGTCCGGTCGTGCCGAGCTTCTGGCGTCCGCGCTCGCGCTCATCCAGCCGGTCGAGCGCGATGTGGTACGGGAGCACCAGGTGCGCGCGGTCCGAGACGCGGACGGCCGCGGTCGAGATGCCGCTGGCTTCGAGCATCGTGAGCTCGTCCACGAGACCGGCGAGGTCCACGACGGTGCCCGGCCCGAGGACGCAGAGCGCGTCGGGGTTGAAGATCCCAGACGGAACGAGGTGGAGCTTGAAGGTCCCGTGCTCGTTGACCACGGTGTGCCCGGCGTTGTTGCCGCCCTGGAATCGGATAACGAGATCCGCGTGCTGTGCGAGGAAGTCGGTGATCTTTCCCTTGCCTTCGTCGCCCCACTGGGCACCGACGACGGCGGTCACTGGCACGTGAACGGATGCTAGGTCATGGGCTCGTGGGACCAGTGGTCGGCTTGTCGAAGCGTCCGTCGAACGCCTCGACGGCTATCTTCGCGAGCTCGACGAGCGTGATCGTGCGCGAGCCTGACTCGGTCCACCAGAAGGTCGGATCCCAGCTCGGGTCGTCGGCCGGTCTGTTGCGGAACGTGAGGCCGTGGCGCTCGAACTCGCGCGCGAAGTGCAGCGAGGCGCGGCGCTGATGGAAGGCGCTGGTGACGAGGATCGCGCTCCCGAGACCCGCCTCCTTCATGAGCAGCGCGACTCGCTCCGCGTTCTCATCGGTGGTCTCCGAGTCGGGCTCGACCAGGATCGCGTCGTCCGGGACGCCCAGCGCGATCGCCTGCCGCTTCATGATCTCGCCCGACGGGGGGGACGCGGGGTCGCGCGCGCCGCCGGCGAAGATGAGGGTCCCGGCGTAGCCCTCGTTCCAGAGCGCGACCGCCGCGCTCACGCGCGGTCCCGTGTCACCTGAGATGGCGACGATCGCGTCGACGCGCTCGAGCGGGTCCTCGACGCGGAGCGCGTGGCCGATAGCGATGAGGCTGCCGATGCCGAGCAGCACCATGACGAGCGCGCCCAGCGCGAAGCCGGCAACGAAGCGGCCGATGCCGCGGGTCATGCGCTGCGGGCGGTGCGCTCCAGGCCCTCGCCCAGGGGGATGCGCGGGCGCCAGAGGCCGTCGCGGGCGGCCTTCGACACATCGACGCACGAGCGCTGGATCTCCGCCTCACGCGCGGCGACGCGGTCGACACCCGGGGGCGGACCGAGGATGCCGGTGAGCAGGTCGATGAGCTCGTTCACCGAGGTGGCCACTCCCGTCCCGACGTTGTAGACGCCGGTGACCGTCGAGTCGAGCGCCGCGAGCACGGCGTCGCAGACGTCCCCGACGTGCAAGTAGTCGCGCTCCGCGGTGCCGTCACCGTAGACGGTGAGCGGCCGCTTCGAGCGCCAGGCGCCGAGGAAGATCGCGATGACGCCGCCCTCGAGATCCGTGCGCTGCCGCGGCCCGTAGGCGTTCGCGAGGCGAAGCGTCACCGCGCGGAGGCCGGCGCGCTGGGCGACATTCTCCGCCTCGGCCTTCAGCTGTCCGTACGGCGATGGGGGGTTCAGCTCGGACTCCTCCGTCGCGCAGGTCGGCGTCTCGCCGTAGATCGCGCCGCCAGTCGAGATATTGATGAGGTCGCTCGCGCCGGTGGCGAGCGCCGCGTCCACGACATTGCGCGTACCGTCGACGATCACGCGCCGGTAGAGCTCGGGCTGCTCCATGGACTGGACCACCTTGGTCTTCGAGGCCAGGTGCACGACGGCGTCGAAGTGCGCGCCCTCGACCGCGCGGCCGAGCGCCGGACCGTCGGAGATGTCGACGACACGCAGGTCGACCCCGCGCGCGACGTTGTCGCGGCTGCCGGTGGAGAGATCGTCCACGGCCACGACCTCATCGCCGCGCGCGACCAGGGCCTCGGCGACGTGGCTCCCCACGAAGCCGGCCCCGCCGGTGACCAGCACGCGGCGCGGCGTCATAGGGGCAGTAGTCGTGGGAGCGAGCGTTCCATCAGGAGGAGGCTCATTGTGGACAACTACACCTCTATATGTGGACTAGCGGCCTCCGGCGGTGGATATCCGCGGTGGAAAAGACTTACGACGGCCGGCGATCTGTGCATGGCCGGCGGCCGATCTCGTGGACTGCGGGCTTCCAGCCAGAGCGCCCAGGGCGCAGCGTTGCCGGGTCCGGTACCGCCCGCGCTAGAGGCTCCCCAGCCATATCCGGCGCGCTCGCAAGTCCCGGTCGATCCTTGCCTCGCGTGATAGAACAGGTGTTCTGGAGGCCAGAGTGACCGTGACCACGAGCGCGCCGGAGCGGGCCGTGCCCCACGACCAGGGCGCAGAGCGCTACGTGCTGGGCTCTGTGCTCATCGACCGCGACGCGATCTTCAAGATCGCCGATCTCCTGACGGTCCCGGACTTCTACATCGCGCGGCACCAGCGCATCTATGCGGCGGCGCTGGCCCTCCTCGAGCGGCGAGAGCGTATCGACCCGCTCACGATCCAGAGCGAGCTGGCCCGGCGGGAGGAGCTCGACCGCGCCGGCGGAGTGGCGTACCTGCGCGAGCTCGTCGAGCAGGTGCCCGTCAGCGTGGACATCGAGCGGCAGGCACACCGCGTGCGCGACCGTTCGCTGCTCCGGCGGCTGCTCGCGGCCGCGCGCGACATCGCCGCGGATGCGTACGACGAGCCGACCGACATCCCGCTGACCCTCGACCGCGCCGAGCAGCGCATCTTCGCTCTCCGCGACGAGACCGCGAACGCGCAGCTCCGCCACATCAAGGCCGCGCTCGAGGCGAGCTGGGACCAGATCAGCGAGCGTGTGGACCACCCGAACGTTGTGAGCGGGATCGCCAGCGGGTTCAACGAGATCGATCGCTACACCGAGGGTTTCACCAAGGGTGACCTCGTGATCGTCGCCGCGCGGCCGTCGGTCGGCAAGACGAGCCTCGCGCTCGGCATCGCCTACGGCGCGGCGAAGCGCCAGACCGGCGTGCTCGTGTTCTCGCTCGAGATGGACGTGAAGCAGATCGTCACCCGGTTCCTCGGCCTCACTGGGCAGACGAACATCCTCACGCTCCGCACCGGCGGTGACGTACTCGACACCGGCGCGGCCGACGCGCTCACGAAGCTCCCGATCCTCATCGACGACACGCCTGGGATCTCGGTGATGGAGCTGCGCATGAAGGCTCGGCGCGCGATGTCACACATGGACATCGGCCTGATCGTCGTCGACTACCTCCAGCTGATGCGGACCGCGGAGAAGGAGGAGAACCGCGTCCAGGAGATCACGACCATCACGCGGAACCTGAAGTCCCTGGCGCGCGAGCTGAACGTCGTGGTGATGGCCCTGTCGCAGCTGTCGCGCGCCGCCGGCGACTCGGGCCAGGAGCCGAAGCTCTCGACCCTTCGTGAGTCCGGGTCCATAGAACAGGACTCGGATCAGGTCGTGATGCTCTGGCGCGACAAGGAAGAGGTCCCGCCCGGCGCGCCCAAGGTCATCAAGGGGAGCGTCGCGAAGAACCGCAACGGCCCGACGGGACACTTCGAGCTGTACTTCGAGCCCGAGCAGGCGCGCTTCTTCAGCCCGGCGCGAGAGGACGACCTGCCCGTATGACGATCGACCTCGATCGCGCCGCCCCGCAGCCACCGCCGGAGAAGCCCGAGGCCGAAGCCTCGCTGCTAGGGTCGCTGCTCCTCGATGGGTCGCTGTACGGGACCATCGTCGACGTTCGGATCTCGCCCAGCGACCTGTCGCGCGACGCGCACCGCCTGGTCCTTGGATCGATCGCGCGAGTGGCAGCCCGCGGTGAGGCGATCGACTACCGCGCGGTCCAGGCGGACCTCGACGCGAACGGCGAGCTCGCCGCTGTCGGCGGGGCCCAGTTCCTCGTGGGCCTCATGCAGAACGTGCCGTCCGTCATGCACGCGGAGACCTACGCGACGATCGTCGAGCGCACCGGTGTCCTGCGGCGGCTCATCCGCGCTGCGAACGACATCGCGCACCTCGCGCTCACGCGCGACGCGGCCGAGACCGCCGTCCGCGAGGCGCAGGCCACGCTCTTCGGGGTCAGCGAGACCCTCATGCACCGCGACCTCGTGTCGCTGGACCTGGCGATGACACGGTTCGTCGAGCAGCTGGCCTCGCGCGTCGAGGGCGAACAGACCGGCGTGCCGACGGGGCTCGTCACGCTCGATGCACGGACGGGGGGTCTGCAGCCCTCCGACCTCATCCTCCTCGCCGGCCGCCCCGGACTCGGCAAGACGAGCCTCGCACTGAACATCGTCAGCCACGCAGCGCTGCACTTAGGGAAGACCTGCGCGGTCTTCTCGATGGAGATGAGCGAGCTGCAGGTCGTGCAGCGCCTCGTGTCGCTCAACGCCGAGATCGACGGCAACCGGATGCGTCGTGGCCGGCTCGGTGTCCCCGAGCTGCAGTCGATCAACGCCGCCTCGTCGCTCCTCCAGATGGCGCCCATCTACATAGAGGAGTCGAGCCGCCTTACGGTCACCGACATCCTCGCGAAGTCGCGACGCCTGCAGTCAGAGCGCGGCCTTGACCTGCTCGTCATCGACTACCTACAGCTCATCGAGGGTACAGACGGCAAGGACGACCGAGTCCTCGAGGTTGCCAAGGTCTCGCGCTCGCTGAAGGCGATCGCCCGCGAGCTGCAGGTCCCGGTGATCGCCCTCTCGCAGCTCTCGCGTCAGATCGAGACGCGCGGGACGGAGCCGATGCTGTCGGACCTCCGCGAGTCAGGTGCTCTGGAGGCCGACGCGGACATCGTGATGTTCCTGTGGCAGAAGGATCAGAACGACCGGCGGGACAAGATCGTGCGCCTGAAGCTGGCGAAGCACCGCAACGGACCGACGGCCGATATCGATCTGCACTTCGAGCCGGAGTACACGAGGTTCCGCGACCTGGGCGAGACCCAGGGCGAGCCCTAACGCTCTAAGGGTTCGCGAACCCCTTGAGCACGAGTCGGCCCTCCTGGGCCTCGATCTTCGTGACCTCGAACGCGAGCCCAAGGGACTCGGGGCTGAGGATCTTGGCGATCTGGGCGTTGATCTCATCCTTGATGCCGTCGGGCAGGGGCAGGCCGGTCTGGATCTGGTCGATCGAGAAGGAGGGTCTGCCCGCGACAACGACGGGTATCGCCGTGACTGCCAGGTTCAGAGGGAAACCCTGGATCGAGATGGCGGCGGTGAAGACGATGTTCCCCGGACGCACGTGGACCTCCGGATCGGTCGGGACGAGACCACCTGTGAGCGAGCTCACCGCGAACGCGGCCTTGCTCGTCAGCTCCGCGTCGGTGAACACGAGGGAGATCGGCTGTGCCTGCCCGGTCTGTTTGGCGGTGTCTGCCGCAGCCTGCACGGAGAGCACCTTCTCATCGAACGTCGTCGCCGCCTCGGTCGAGGCCGGGACATCGGGGAGGCCACTCGCCGCCTCCGGCTGCGACTGAGCCATCACGTACGCAGCCGCCCCACCGCCGACGAGCAGGAGGAGGGCGAGGCTGAAGAGGGCGCGGATCACTGGCTCACGCCTTCAACGGTGATCGTCACCTTCGCGCGGACGTCCGTGAGCAGGCGGACCTCGACCTCATGCGTGCCCAGAGCACGCAGCGGCTCTTCGAGGTGGATCTTCGTCCGGTCGACATCGATCCCAGTCTCCCGCTTTAGGGCGTCGGCGATGTCGCGATTGGTGATCGACCCGAAGGTCTTGCCGGTGCCCCCGGCCTTGAGCTTGAAGCTCAGCCTGGTCGACGCGAGCCGCGCCGCGAGCGCCTCGGCCTCGGCGTGGGCGCGCGACTTCTTGGCCTTGGCTACCTCCTGCACCTGCGCCACGCGCTTGAGCTCGCCTTCGGAGGCCACCACAGCGAGACCGCGCGGGAGCAGGAAGTTCTGCGCGTAGCCCTCCGCGACGTGCTTCACGTCACCGGGCCGTCCGAGGCCCGGGACCTCCTTGCGCAGGACGACGCGCACGGCTACGCGGTCGGTGCTGCGGGTGGCTCCCCGGCGACCGCTTCCTGCTGCTCGCTGCGGCGCAGCTCCATCTCCCACGCGAATACGGAGATGGCCACCGCCGCGATGCCCATGACCGTTAGCGCGCCGATGATCGCCAGGATCGCCTCGATGAAGCCGAAGAAGCCGCCACCGCCGTCACGGTCGCTCATGTGTCGTGCCCCCCTGCTCGTCGCGCTTACTCCCGCGCTGCCGCGCGAGCATGCGGTCGAACTCCTCTCGGACTTTAGCAAAGCCCTCACCGAGAAGACGTTGCGCCTCCTCGAGATCCCGTTTCATGTCGTCCTCGCCCCGGCCGATCCTGGCAAGGTGCTCCGACACGATCTCCTCGGGCGCGGCCCGGATGAACCAGCGAAGGCCCAGAAGGACGACGGCGACGTCGTCGACCTGCCCGAGGCCGGGGATGAAGTCCGGAATGATGTCCAGCGGGAACAGGACGTACGCGCCGACCGCCCCGAGGATCAGCTTCTGCTCCGCGGGGACGCGCGGGTCGCGCAGCAGGTCCCAGGCGAGGCGGGCGTAGGCCGGGAGCTGCTTAACGAGCTCGATGGCGTCGCCAAGATCCGCGCCTCTACGCACCCTGGACATCCCACTCTGGGAAGGCGCTCCGGACCTCGGACACCGCGGCGCTGAGCGCGCGGTCGCGGTCGCGTCCCCACACCGTGACCTCGTACCGAGCCGCGCCGTCGGTCACCCCGCGGAGCAGCACGGCTGGCGGCGGCTCCTCGGCGATAGCGTCAGACCGCGACAGCGCGTCACGCAGACGCTGCGGGACCTCCGCGGACATCTGGTCAGCCTTCATCGAGACGGTGAGCACCGCACTGCGGTTGGGATACCGGGTGAGGTTCACGACCGGCGCTGTGACGAGCGTGGAGTTGGGGACGACCACCTCGCGGCCGTCATCGGTCCGGAGCTGCGTGGTCCGGAACGAGATCTCCTGGACGATCCCGGTGTGGCCCTCGACCTGCACGGTGTCGCCGATGCGGAAGGGCCGCTCGACCAGGATGTAGATGCCCGCGAAGAAGCTCCGGAGCAGATCCTGGAGCGAGAGCCCGATCACCAGGCCGAAGACGCTGAACGCGCCGAGGATCCAGCCGAACGCGTCGCGCGTGTAGATGGCCAGCACCGCAAGCGTGGCAAGCATGAACACGACCACCTGCGAGAGGTTGCCGAGGAGGCTGGTCACGTTCGGGTGCGCCCGGCCGCGCGCCAGCCCACGCACGACCGCGGCCCGGAGGGCCCGACCGATGGCGATGGCCACGATCACCACCAGGAGCGCCCAGAGGGTCCGGATCAGGTACTCGACCAGCATCGGCCGGAGGGTGTCGATGTCCAGGGTCAACCGCCGGAGGATAGGGGCGCACCGGCCCTGACCACGGGCGTATTGACACACTGAACATCCGTTCGGTATGCTCACTGCCCATGACGAAACAGGACCAGCGGCGTGCGGAACGGATCCTCGAGTACATCCGTGAGACCGTTTCTGAGCGCGGCTACCCGCCCACCGTCCGCGAGATCGCGGAGGCGGTCGGTCTCGCCTCCACGTCGGCGGTCCATCACCACCTCACCAAGCTCGAGAAGGACGGAAAGCTTCATAAGGAGGCCACCCGGTCTCGTGCGCTGACCGTTCCCGACACGCTCGTGGGCCGCTCGGTGCGCGCGCCGATCCTCGGCGAGATCGCCGCGGGATCGCCGATCTTCGCGTACCCGGATCAGAGCGAGTCGCTCAGCGTGCCGGCGGACCTGGCAGCCAAGGGCGGGCGCAACACGTTCGTCCTCCGGGTCCGAGGCAAGTCGATGATCGAAGACCACATCGAGGACGGCGACTACGTCGTCGTTCAGGAGCAGACCACCGCGCGCGACGGAGACATCGTCGTTGCTCTTCTCGAGGACAGCACCGCCACGCTCAAGCGCTTCTACCGCGAGCGTGACCGGATCCGCCTGCAGCCGGCGAACAGCGAGATGCAGCCCATCTACGCGCGGGACGTGCAGATCCAGGGCAAGGTCATCGGGCTCATTCGCCGACTGTCCTGATCGCTTAGCCTGACCCCGTGCCGAGCGCGCGCCGCGCGAACACCGAGCTCCCCCTCCTCACCCTTCGAGAGCTGAACCGCGCGCTCCTCGCCCGGCAGATGCTGCTTCGGCG
This sequence comes from uncultured Chloroflexota bacterium, assembly GCA_964611555.1. GTDB lineage: Bacteria > Chloroflexota > Limnocylindria > P2-11E > P2-11E > GWC2-70-10. The sequence continues at coordinate 9,297 of CAZTAI010000022.1, forward strand.
CGAGCGCGCGACCATCGCGACGGCGGTGGAGCGCCTCGGTGCGCTTCAGGCGCAGTACTCGCCGGCACCGTACGTGGCTCTCTGGTCACGCCTCGAGCGCTTCTCGATCGCCGACCTCGAGAAGGCGCTCGCGACGAAGAAGGTCGTGAAGGCGACGCTCATGCGCGGGACGCTTCACATCTGCAGCTCGCGCGACCACAAGTACTACGCACTCGCGGCGCGGGAAGCGCGAAAGCGCGTCTGGGGCACCGTGGAGAAGACGCTCCTTCGCTACTTCGCGAAGGACATGCCGGCCGGCCGGACGCACGGGCTGGGCGACCCCGAGCGCATCCACGCCGCGATCCTCCGCTTCGCCGCGAAAACGCCGCGCTCGCGCGAGGATCTCATCGACTTCCTCTCGAGGCACACGGAGCTGCCGACCTCGATCACGCAGCACCTGGTGTGGTCGTTCATCGCGACCTACGGCGGACTCGTGCACGCGCCGCCCAGCGGGACCTGGGCTCATCGCCGATCCGGCTCGCTGATCGCCGCGCGAACGTGGCTGAAGGATGGTGCGCCGGCGACGTTCGAGAGAGCGGTGCAGCACTCCGTGGCCAGGCATCTCGCCGCGTTCGGCCCGGCGAGCGCCGACGACATCTCGTCGTGGACGCACATACGCGTGCCGCCGATCCGCGACGCCATCGCCGCGATGGGCCGGAAGGTGAGTACCTTCCGCGGCCCCGGCGGCGCTCTCCTCTACGACCTCGTGCGGTCGCCGCGGCCGCCCGCAGACACCGAGGCTCCCGTCCGCTTCCTGCCGAAGTGGGACAGCACGCTCCTCGCGTACGTTCCCGCCGACCGTGTGCGGATCCTCCCGGAGGACCTTCGAAAGGCCGTGATCATCAAGAACGGCGACGTCGCGCAGACGTTCCTCGTCGACGGCCTCGTCGCCGGGACCTGGGACGTCGCCACCACGCCGAAAACGGCCACGCTCACCGTGCGGCCGTTCGCACCACTCGGGCGTGCGACGAAGACGGCCCTGGTAGATGAGGGTGAACGGCTCGCCCGCTTTGTGGCACCCGCGAGCCGGTCGCATGAGGTGCGCGTCGGCGCGAGGCCGTGACCACCGAGGCCGCCTGGACAGGTACGCGCGCCATCCTGCACTGCGACCTCGACGCCTTCTACGCCTCGGTGGAGCAGCGCGACCATCCCGAGTACCGGGGTAAACCCGTGATCGTCGGCGGGCGAGCCAACGAGCGTGGCGTTGTGATGGCGGCGTCGTACGAGGCACGTAGGTTCGGAGTCCGGTCGGCGATGCCCCTTCGCACGGCGACCCAGCTCTGCCCCGATGGGATCTTCGTCCCCGGCGACCACGAGCGGTACGGCGAAGCGTCTCGGGCGGTGATGGCGCTCTTCGAGGAGCACACGCCGCTGGTGCAGCCGATCTCACTCGATGAGGCCTTCCTCGACGTCACCGGTACGGCGCACCTCTTCGGGGGCCCGGTGGCCATCGCGCGCTCCCTCAAGGAGCAGGTCCGATCGAGGCTCGGCCTCGTCCTGTCAGTAGGGGTGGCGACCAACAAGCTCTGCGCGAAGATCGGCAGCGACCTCGAGAAGCCGGACGGCCTGGTCGTCGTCGAGCCCGGAAGGGAGGCCGAGTTCCTGGCGCCCCTCCAGCTGCAGCGGCTCTGGGGGATCGGTCCGAAGACGCGCGAGGTCCTCGAGTCGTGGGGACTTCGCACGATCGGCGATCTGGCTCGAGCCGACCCGGCACTCGTCGAGGGGCACCTTGGCGAGCACGGCGCGTCGATCCTGGAGCGCGCGCAGGGGATCGACGAGGGCACGGTCATCCCCCACGAAGAGGCCAAGTCCGTCGGCCACGAGCACACCTTCGACCGCGACACGCTCGACGCGGCACAGGTGGAGCGGCAGCTCCTGGTGCTCGCCGAGGGCGTCGGCAAGCGGCTCCGCGCCGCCTCTCTCCGGGGCCGGACCGTGACGCTCAAGCTGCGTGTCGCTCCGTTCGAGACGCGGACGCGTCAGCGAACGCTCGCCGAGCCCACCGATGACGACCTGGCCATCTACAAGGTCGGTCGCGCGCTCCTCCGCGAGGCGCTCCGGCAGGACCGCGATGCGGGACACGTCAGTCCGGTACGCCTGGTGGGCGTCAGCGTGTCGGGCGTGACGGCCGGCGCGCAGCTCGGCCTGTTCGACTCAGCGCGGACGTCCAGGCTCAACGCCGCGCTCGACGCGGTGCGCGAGCGCTTCGGCGACAAGGCGCTCGACCGCGCGAGCGCGCGAAGCGGCGAGCGCCGTCGTTTCTCGGATCGGCCACCTCGGTGATCGTGGACGGATCGTGGAGATCAGGCGTCGTGGGTGTGGACGTTCCTGTGGACGAGTTGGTGGAGAAGAAGCCTTGTTCCACCGGAGATACCCACCGATGATGCGCGGGTCCACGCGAAGGGGAGGCGGCCACAAGGTGTCAGAGGGGCAGATCGCCGACGGGGCGATCGAATTCATCGCGTTCTGCTTCGAGAGAAGCCAGCGCGAGTGGCCGAAGCTCTATGACGAGATGTGCAATGTCGCGAGCAAGCGGCTGTACAAGGGCCTCGGCTACGAGGAATTGAAGGACGCGGGCGTCGATCTGACGTTCTCGGGGATGACGAAGATGAGCCGGATCGCGAAAGAGGTCACACGTGAGATGCGCTCACGCCGATCGGAGCTCGCCGTCAGCTTCTAGTCACATTGGCCACACCGGCGGGGCGGCGAGCGGAAGGAAGCACGCTCGCCGCCTCTTAGTTATTGACACGGAGTGCGCTAACGGGCGGGATGAGGACCCTTACGAGGCGAAACTCCCATTTTGCCTGTGCTTTCTGGCACAATTGGGCCCTCGGTCCCGTGGTGCAGCGGCCTAGCATACGTCCCTGTCAAGGACGAGATCGCCGGTTCGAATCCGGTCGGGACCGCTGCGGTGAACCGCAGCAGCGAGTAGCGGCGCAGTCTCCGGCTTCGGTCGCACTGAGGCGATCGCGCCGCTTGAGATCCGGATGCGGTTGAATCAGCGGCTGGCCCGGCAGGAACTCCGCCATGCCGATTGCGACGACGGGGATCGAGATCACGACCGAGACCCAGAAGCGCCGGGTCATGTCGCGGAGCTCGGGGTTCTCTTCGCCGTCTTCGGTCACGCCCAAGCGCGGCTCGAGCGCCATGCCGCAGGTCGGGCAAGTGCCCGGAGCATCACGGACGATCTCCGGATGCATCGGACAGGTCCACTCCGTCTTCACCGGCGGAGCCGGTGAGACGCGCTCGAGCGCCATTCCGCACTTCGGGCAGGAGCCCGGGCCAGAGGTCCTGACCTCGGGATGCATCGGGCAGGTGTACCCAGGAGCTGTCACCAAGCGGTCTTCCTTGGGCGAGGGTTGACCGGAAGGCGCCGCATCACGCGACTCCTCCCGGCCTTCAGCCCTTCACGCCTTCGTCGCGTACTTCGCGGGATCGGCGTCGAAGCTCTTTTTGCAGCCGGCGCTGCAGAAGTAGCAGGTCTTCCCCTGGTGCTCGCTCTTGCCGCCTGGCGGGTTCGCCTCGTTCACGTCCATGCCGCAGATCGGATCCTTCAGGCGTGAGCGCGCAACCCGGCCAGCGTGACCGTGACGAGCCGGCGGACCGCGGCCTTGGACGGCAGGCTGCTGGCTGCGGTCAGAGCGTGGAGGCAGTAGCTCGCGAGCTCGTCCGGCGCGACGTCATCCCGGAGGTCACCACGCTGGACACCCTCGACGAGCAGATCTCGGATGAGCCGGCGAAGCTGCTGGTCCGCTCGGGCGACATGCTCCCCCCGATGCAGGAGCGCCGCGAGCTCGGTGTCGTGCTGCTCGTGGGAAATCAGCGCGAAGGCCTCGAGTACAGCTTCCAGCCGCTTGCCGGAGTCGCCAGCTTCGTCGCGGACTTCGGCGAGATGTTCGAGGTGGCCGGTGACCTGACGTTCGTGCCACGCGACCAGGATCGCTTCGACGTCTGGGAAGTACTTGTACAGCGTGGCGCGTCCGATGCCGGTCTCCTCGGCGATCTGCGACATCGTCACCGACCGCAGTCCGTGCTCGGCCACCAGCGCTGCGGTCGTGTCCAGGGTCGCGTCGCGCACCTCGCGGCGGTGCGTCTGGATGGTCTCCGTCCAAAGCTTCGGCACGAGGGGAGTATACGCAGCGACGCATCCAAGACGATATGAGTTGACGATGGACAGACTGTCTCATAACCTGCTGTCTCATGAAGGCTCTCACGATCTCGCGCGGCGGAGGAGAGGCACATGGCTGATTCGCGCCCCGACAGCACCCGCGACGCCACCAGCACGCCAGTCTGGCTGAAGGCCCTCGGGATCGTCGTTCTCGTCGCGGTCGTGCTTTTCGTTGTCGTGATGCTCGCTGGTGGTGGCCACACCCCTCGTCCCCATTGACCGCCGTGAGGAGCGAGCCGATCCGCTCGCCTCGCGCTTCGCCCGTGTTCGTGCTCGTTGTGCTGCTCACCCTTGGGCTGCTCGGGTTCTTCGGTGCGGTGGTGATCAGTGGCCTGCTCGGGCTCAACGCAGCCGCCCACGCGATGGGGCACTTCAGCGAGCTCCACCACCGCATCCACGACCTCACCTTCGCCTTCCTCTTCGGGACGGCCGCGGTGGGGCTGCTCGCCTCGCTCCGGAGTCCGTCGAAGAACGTCGCCGGCCAGCTGATGGCGCTGATCCCTTGGGTCGGGCTGGGGCTGGTCATTCCGCTCACCAAGTATTGGGCTGCCCCGGGAGCGGGGTTTGTGATCGTGGTGTCCGCGCTCTTCGGCGCGCTCACGCTCAATGCGGCGATCTTTCACCCGGCTGGGCGCGACCTCCTGCGTTCGCTCAGCGTCTCGCGCGTAGATCGGGTGATGCTCGCGCTGGTGATCATCGCGGCCGTGCCGCTGCTCGCGTTGGCCTCCACCAATATCGGGCTGCAGAGGGCCGTTCCCAACGACCATGCCGCGGCCGGCCATTACGGGTTCATGGCCGCCTTCAGCTTCACCGTCATCGGGGTCGGCCTCCTGGCGAGCCTGCGGCCCGAGGGCTGGCGGCTCACGGCATGGGTTGCCGGCATCCTCCCAGCCCTGCTCGGCCTCGCCTCGTTGGTGTCCCCGGTCGACTCGAGCCTCGGCCTGGTCTGGGCGCTCGCGGCCATTGCCTGGGGCGTCG
>CAZTAI010000023.1:0-1307 GCA_964611555.1 uncultured Chloroflexota bacterium
CTGGTACGACAACGAGTGGGGCTACGCCTGCCGCCTCGCCGACATCACCGCGTTCGTCGCCGAGCGCAGCGCCAAGCCCGCCGGTGCGGAGAAGAAGGCACCCGTCGGAGCGCGTGCGTAGCACGGCCCGGTCCGGCAAGCGCACGATCCGTGACGTCGACCCGCGCGGCAAGCGGGTCCTCTTGCGCGCGGATCTCAACGTCCCCCTCAAGGACGGCCGTGTGGCCGACGACACGCGGATCAAGGCGAGCCTGCCGACCATCGAGGACCTGATCGAGCGTGGCGCGGCGGTGGCCGTCGTCTCGCACCTTGGCCGGCCCAAGGGCCGGGATCCGAAGCAGTCCCTCGCGCCGGTGGCCGCGCGGCTCGAGACCCTGCTCGGGCAGGACGTGCCGCTGCTGCCTGACTGCATCGGCGAGACGGTCCGCAAGGCGGTCGCGGCCATGCGGCCTGGGGACGTCATCGTCCTCGAGAACGTCCGCTTCCATCCGTCCGAGGAAGCGAACGACCCGGCGTTCGCGAAGGCGCTCGCCGGTGGCTTCGACCTGTACGTGAACGACGCTTTCGGCACGGCGCATCGCGCGCACGCCTCGACCGAGGGCGTGACGCGGTACCTCCCTGCGTACGCCGGGCTGCTCCTGGAGAAGGAGCTGGAAGCGCTCGGCAGCCTTCTCCACGATCCCGCCCGTCCGTTCCTCGCGATCATCGGCGGCGCGAAGGTGAGCTCGAAGATCGACGTGCTGCTGGCGCTCGCGGAGCGCGTCGACGCGATCGCCATCGGCGGCGGCATGGCCAACACGTTCCTGAGCGCCACCGGACACCAGGTGGGCAGGTCCCTTCGCGAGGCGGACAAGGAGGACGAGGCGCTGCGGATCCTCCGTCGCGCGAAGGAGCGCGAGCTCGACTTCCACCTGCCGAGCGACGCGGTCTGCGCCGCCTCTCCCGACGCGCCGTCGGGCACGGTCAGGCCTGTGGAGAAGGTCCCGGACGGCGAGGCGATCCTCGACATCGGTCCCGCGACCATCGAGGAGTACGGACGCGCGATCGAGAAGGCCAAGACGATCTTCTGGAACGGCCCGATGGGCGTGTTCGAGTCGCCGGCGTTCGCGGCCGGGACCAAGCGCATCGCCGAGCTGCTCGCGGCGTCGAACGCGACCACGGTCGTCGGGGGTGGGGAATCCGTTCAGGCGGTGGAGGAGCTCGGTCTGGCCAAGGAGTTCACGCACGTCTCGACCGGCGGGGGTGCGTCGCTCGAGCTCATCGAGGGCAAGACCCTGCCAGGCGTCGCGGCCATCCCGGACCGGGGT
>CAZTAI010000023.1:1407-14398 GCA_964611555.1 uncultured Chloroflexota bacterium
GTCTTCCTCGCGAGCGGTGCGATCGGCACGGCGATGGTCCCATCAGGCGCGTCCACCGGCACGCACGAGGCCGTCGAGCTCCGCGACGGCGACACCAAGCGCTACCGCGGTCGCGGGGTGCTCAAGGCCGTCAGCAGCGTCGACGACTCCATCGCGCCGGAGCTCATCGGCGAGGACGCCTCCGACCAGTCCGCGATCGACAGCCTGCTTCGCGAGCTGGATGGCACCGAGAACAAGGCGAAGCTTGGCGCCAACGCGATCCTTGGCGTGTCGCTCGCGTGCGCGCGCGCCGCGGCCAACGCCGTGGGTCTTCCGCTCTATCGCTACCTGGGCGGACCGCTCGCCCGCACGCTGCCGGTCCCGCTGATGAACATCCTGAACGGCGGGAAGCACGCGACGGACTCCGCGGACATGCAGGAGTACATGATCGTGCCGCTCGGAGTCCCGACGTTCGCCGAGGCGGTGCGCGCCGGATCCGAGGTCTTCCACGCGCTCAAGGCCGAGCTCCACGAGCGCGGCATGAGCACCGGCGTGGGTGACGAGGGTGGCTTCGCGCCCGCCGGACTCCGCAACAACGAGCAGCCGATCGAGCTGATCATCCGCGCGATCGAGCGCGCGGGTTACCGCGCCGGCGACGACATCGCGATCGCACTCGATCCCGCGTCCACGGAGTTCCAGAAGGGTGACGGCTACCGCCTTGCGCGCGAGGACCGCGACTGCACGACCGACGAGCTCATCGGCCTCTATGCCGAGTGGCAGCTCAAGTACCCACTCGCGTCCGTCGAGGACGGCCTCGCCGAGGACGACTGGGAAGGCTGGCGGAAGCTGACGCAGCAGCTCGGCGACCGCATGCAGCTTGTCGGGGACGACCTCTTCGTCACCAGCGTCGATCGGATCCGCAGGGGAGTGAGTGAGGGCGTCGCCAACGCCGTGCTGATCAAGCTCAACCAGATCGGGACGCTCTCCGAGACGATCGAGGCAGTGGACCTCGCGCACCGCTCCGGCTACGCGGCGGTCATTTCGCACCGCTCGGGCGAGACCGAGGACACCTCGATCGCGGACCTATGCGTCGCGCTCAACACCGGGCAGATCAAGACAGGGTCGCTGTCCAGGAGCGAGCGCGTCGCCAAGTACAACCGCTTGATGGAGATCGAGCTCGAGCTCGGCGACGCTGCCCGCTACCCCGGTCGCGATGCCTTCCCGCGCTTCCGGCGCGGCTAGGTCGTCTTCTTCTTGTTCGACTGACGGGCCAGGCGGGACTTCCGGCGGCGCGCGGCGTTCTTGTGGATCGCTCCGCGCTTGACCGCCTTGTCGAGCATGCTGGCCGCGCCTCTCACGATCTCACCGACGTCCTTCGCGCCGGTCTCGATGGCATCGCGCGCGGCCTTCACAGCGGTCCGTGAGGCGGAGCGGGCGAGCGTCTTGATAGTGGTGCGGCGGCCGGTCTGACGAATGCGCTTGAGTGCTGAACGCTTCTTCTTTGCCATAGGCCCCTAGATTACGCGAGCGAGGGTCCGGCTGAGCCGGCCCGAGCGAGACCACCAGTGATCGAGCGGAGCGAGGCGGCGCAGGCGGCCGCTGCGAAGCGAGGCCGACGAGCGCGAGGAGAAAGATGCAGCTGAGCATCGCCCAGGCGTCCCTGCTGATGATCGGGACGCTCGTCGTGAGCCGGATCCTCGGGTGGCTGCGGTCATCGGTCATCGGCGCCCAGTTCGCGGGAGATCCGGCCGAGCTCGACGCCTTCTGGGCGGCGTTCCGCATCCCGGACACGATCTTCAATCTGCTGGTGGCGGGCGCGCTGGCGGCCGCGTTCATCCCGGTCTTCAGCAGCTACCTGGCGAAGGAGCGCGAGCAGGAGGCCTGGCGGGTCGCGTCGAGCGTGATGAACGCGATGCTCATCGCCCTCATCGCGCTCTCCGCGGTCATGTGGCTGGCGGCGCCGTACCTGGTCCCGCTCATGGTCCCGCTCTTCGATGCCGAGCAGCTGGAGCTCACCACCGAGCTCACGCGGATCATGCTGCTCAGCCCCATCTTCATGGGCCTGAGCTCGCTATTCACCGGCGTGCTCAACTCCTACCGGCAGTTCCTGTCTGGTGCGACGGCACCCCTCGTCTACAACGCGGTGATCATCCTGTTCGCGTTCTTCGCGACGCCCTTCGTGGGGATCCACGCGCTGGCTTACGGCGTGATCGTGGGCGCCGCGATGATGTGGCTGGTCCAGGTACCGGAGCTGACGTTCCGGCGGACGCGCTACGTGCTCGCGCTCGATCTCAGCCATCCAGGCGTTCGCGAGATCGCGAGCCTCGCGGGTCCACGGACCCTGGCCATCGCGGTCGTCCAGATCATCTTCTTCGTGGACCTCAACCTCGCCTCGCGGATGCCGGAGGGGTCCATCACGGCTCTGTACTACGCGTTCCAGCTCACGATGCTGCCTCTCGGCGTCTTCTCCATCGCGATCTCCGCAGCCGTGTTCCCGGCGCTCTCTCGCTACGCATCGCTGGGGCAGCCCGCGCGCATGCGCGACGTCCTGGAGCAGGCGGTCCGGTGGATCATCTTCCTCACGCTCCCGACGATCATCGTGATGATCGTCCTGCGCCGTCCGATCGTGCATCTGCTCTTCCAGTACGGCGAGTTCGGGGACCAGATGCGAGAGCTGACGGCGCTCGCGTTCCTCTTCTACGCGCTCGGGCTGGTCGGCCACGCGCTGGTGCAGATCCTCGCGCGCGCCTACTACGCGACCAAGGATGCCAAGACGCCCCTGATCCTGACGCTGGTGTCCGTTGTTGTGAACATCGCCTTCTCGATCCTGCTGGCGCCGAGCATGGGCATCAACGGCCTGGCTCTCGCGAACTCGATCGCCACGCTCGTGGAGGCGGCGCTGCTGCTGATAGTGCTCGCACCGCGCGCGCGCCTGCGCATGGTCAGCCTCGGGGTCTCGTCGATGCGCCACCTCGCGGCCAGCCTGACGATGGGCGTTGGGATGTTCGCGTTCATCCGTGTCACGAACCTGCCACTCGACCTGTCACAGGATCCGCCCAAGGCGGTGCTGTTGGTGCAGACCCTGGTCGCTGTGGCCTTCGGCGGAACGGTCTACTTCCTCGCTTCGTCGCTCCTGCGGGTCAGCGAACTCCGCGAGATCGTTGCGTTCGTGCGTTCGCGCGGATCGCTGAGGCCGCAGGGCCCGGTCGAGCCATAGGCGCGGTCGCCGCTTCCGCGCCTGGTCGCGTGAAGCCTTTTAGTCCTACTCTGCGGCCCGACAGATCCGTGAGGTCAGCCTCCGCACCTGGCCGGGTGGATCTGATCGGTGAACACGCCTCTTAGTCCTACTCTTCGGCTCTACTAGGTGGTGAGGGCATCCGCGCCTGGTCGCGTGAACCTGCTCGGCGAACACACTGACTACAGCGGGGGATTCGTGATGCCCGTGGCGCTGCCCTATCTGGTCACGGTCGGGATGACCACTCGGGCCGATCGCGTCGTGCGGGCGAGTAGCCGCGAGATGCCAGACGAGCACGAGCACGAGATCGGCCTGGAGAGCCGCCGCGGCACCTGGGGCGATCACGTCCAGGGCATGACCCATGTGCTGGCCCGCGCGGGCCTGCTGGACCGCGGCTTCGACGTCCGCATCGCTTCGGAGATCCCGATCGGCGCCGGGCTCGGATCGAGTGGCGCGCTCGGCGTCGCGCTGCTGCGGGCCGCCCGCGAGGCATTCGACCTCTCGATCGACGACGTGACCGTGGCTCAGCTCGCTCAGCGTGCCGAGCGCGAGATCGTCGGCTCGCAGGCAGGGATCATGGATCAGATGGCGGCGAGCTTGGCTCAGGAGAACGAGGCGCTCTTCCTCGACTGCAGGTCGCTGGCCTTCCAGCGTATCCCGCTGCCGCCGGAGATAGAGCTCGTCGTCGTGCACTCGGGCGTAACGCACCAGCACAGCTCCGGCGAGTACAACGAGCGACGGCGCCAGTGCGAGGAGGCTGCGACCGCGCTCGGCGTTCCGGAGCTGCGTGACGCGAGCACGGCCGACATCGAACGCATCGAGTCGCTGCCCGAGCCGATCCGGCGGCGCGCCCGCCATGTCGTCAACGAGAACGCACGCGTGTTCGAGGCGGTCGAGGCGCTCCGCGCCCGTGATCTCGACCGGCTGGGTGCGCTGCTGGACGCGTCGCACCGCTCGCTCCGCGACGACTTCGAGGTCTCGACGCCCGACGTGGATCTGCTGGTCGAGCTCGCGCGCGAGCAGCCCGGCGTCTTCGGCGCTCGCATCACCGGAGGAGGCTTCGGCGGATCCATCGTCGCTCTTGCCGAGCGGGGGTCCGGACGCGCCGCCGCGGCCGCGGCGGTCGCGGAGTACGAAGAGCGCACCGGCCGCGATGCGCGCATCCTGCTTCCCATGTCCGAGCCCGTGATCGTTCCATGACCGAGCCCGTCCGAGTGGCCGTCATCCCCGCGGCGGGCCTTGGGACGCGCTTCCTGCCGGTCTCGAAGACGGTGCCCAAGGAGATGCTCCCGCTGGTAGACGTTCCGATCATCGACCTCGTGATCAGCGAGGCGGTGGCTGCGGGCTGCGACCGCATCGTCGTCGTGAGCGCGCCCGGTAAGGCGCCGCTCGACGCGTACTTCAAGCCGAACCCGGCGCTCGAGGAGCGGCTGCGGGCCGAGAAGCGAGAGACCGACCTCGGCCTGGCGCGCCGCGGCGAGACGATGGCGAAGGTCACCGTCATCCACCAGGACCGGCCGCTCGGGAACGGCCACGCGGTGCTCTGCGCGCGCGAGGCCGTAGGCAACGTGCCATTCGTGATGATCTGGGGCGACGACATCGTCCTGGCGCGCGTATCCGTCGCGGCTCAGCTCATCGCGGCGCGGGAGCGCGTGGGCGGCGGGAGCGTCGCGGCCGTCATGCATGTCCCCAGGGACCAGGTCCGTCGGTACGGGGTCATCGAGGGCGAGCCCGTGGCCGAGCGCACGTGGCGGGTCCGGCGGATCGTCGAGAAGCCCGACGAGCCACCGACAGAGCTCGGCGCGGTGCACGCGTACGTGCTCGAACCCGAGATCTTCGAGGTGCTGGCGTCGATGAAGCCCGGCAAGGGCGGCGAGATCTGGCTGAGCGAGGCCGTCAGCCTCCTCGCCCAGCGCGCCCCCGTGCACGCCTACGAGTTCGAGGGTGAGCGCTTCGACGCCGGCGACCGCGCCGGCTACGTGAAGGCGGTGATCGCCTCCGCTCTCGAGCGTCCCGAGCTGGCGGACGAGATCCGCGACTGGATCCGCGGTCGGGTCCGGTAGGCCGCTCCGGCGACGCTGAGCAGGTCCGCGCGACCTAGGCTGGTCGGGTGAGCGAGGCACAACAGCACATCCGCAACTTCTGCGTGATCGCACACGTTGATCACGGCAAGACGACCCTCTCGGACCGCATCCTCGAGGCGACCGGGACCGTCGCCAAACGCGACATGCGCGAGCAGATGCTCGACTCGATGCCGCTCGAGCGCGAGAAGGGCATAACCATCAAGGCGCGCGCCGTCCGCATGGACTGGACGAAGGACGGCGAGGTCTATGAGCTGAACCTCATCGACACGCCCGGCCACGTCGACTTCAACTACGAGGTCAGTCGGTCCCTCGCGGCGTGCGAGGGCGCCGCGCTGCTCGTCGACGTGTCACAGGGCATCGAGGCCCAGACGCTCGCCAATGCGTACCTGGCTGTGGAGCAGGGCCTCGAGATCGTCCCGCTCGTGAACAAGGTCGACCTCCCGAACATCGACATCGACCTCGTCCGCGAGGACCTGCGCAAGACGCTCGGCTTCAAGGATCACGAGATCCTGCTCGGGTCGGGCAAGACCGGGCAGGGCGTGCGCGAGCTCCTCGACGCGCTCGTCGACCGCGTCCCCGCGCCGCGGGGCGACGAGAAGGCGCCGCTGCGCGCTCTCATCTTCGACTCGCACTACGACGCCTACCGCGGCGTGGTCGCGCACGTCCGGGTGATGGACGGTGCCGTGTCGCTGCAGGACCGCGTCAGGCTCATGGCGACCGACAAGGAGGCGGATCTCCTCGAGATCGGCGTCTTCACGCCGGACGCGAGCCCGCGTTCCGAGCTCCTGACGGGCGAGGTCGGCTACCTCGCCACCGGGCTCAAGACCGTGGCCGACTGCCGAGTCGGCGACACCGTCACGCTCGCCGCGCGGCCGGCCCGGGAGGCCCTCGCGGGGTACCGCCCGGCCAAGCCCATGGTCTTCGCCGGTCTGTACCCGACGAGCTCCGATGACTACCCCGCGCTCCGCGACGCGCTCGAAAAGCTGCGCCTCAACGACGCGTCGCTCGTGTACGAGCCCGAGACATCGCTCGCGCTCGGGTTCGGATTCCGGTGCGGGTTCCTGGGCCTCCTGCACATGGAGATCGTCCAGGAGCGCCTCGACCGCGAGTACGGGGTGGACATCATCACTACCTCGCCATCGGTCGAGTACCGCCTGCGCACCACCTCCGGTGCCGAGGTCGCCATCGACAACCCGGCGATGCTCCCGGATCCGACGCTGATAGAGGAGATCAGCGAGCCCTGGATGAAGGTGACGATCATCGTCCCGACGGAGCACGTCGGCGCGGTGATGGAGCTCACTCAGGGCAAGCGCTCGTCCCTGGCCGAGATGAGCTACCTCGATCCCACGCGGGCGATGCTGCGCTACGACATGCCGCTCAGTGAGGTGATCGTCGACTTCTACGATCAGTTGAAGAGCCGCTCCCAGGGCTATGCCTCGCTCGACTACGAGTTCGCCGAATACGTGGCCGCGGACGCCGTGCGGCTCGACATCCTCGTGGCCGGCCAGCCCGTCGATGCCCTCTCAACGATCGTCAACCGCGAGCGAGCCCAGGTCGCGGGCCGGGCGCTCGTGTCCAAGCTGCGCGAGCTGATCCCGCGCCAGCAGTTCGACGTGCCCATCCAGGCGGCCATCGGCGGCAAGATCATCTCGCGCGAGACCGTGAAGGCCCTGCGCAAGAACGTGATCGCCAAGTGCTACGGCGGCGACATCACGCGCAAGCGCAAGCTGCTCGAGAAGCAGAAGGCCGGCAAGAAGCGCATGAAGATGGTCGGCCAGGTCGAGATCCCGCAGGAGGCCTTCCTCGCGGTGCTCCGGACGGGGGACGAGGGATGATCCGCGTGCAGTACGAGCACGAGACACAGGCCCTCGCCTCGGAGTTCCTGCGTGCGCTCGCGTCCGACGACGCGGCGACCCTCTGGGAGCGGCTCTCGCGCGAGAGCCGCGGGCTGCTCGAGGGACGCTTCGCCGCGCGCTCCGGCCTGGCGCTGCAAGAGGTAGCGGGCAGCGATGGCCATGAGGGTGCCCGCCGCATCGCCACGCCCCTCCGCGACGCCGCCGTGGCCGCTCTCGGCGGTGCCGAGCGGATGCAGCAGTTCGGCGTCTCGGCCGCGCGCGTGGTGGATCGCCGTACCGCGTACGTGCTCCTGCTCCCTGACTTCGGCCCGGAGCGCATCGTCGCGGAGGAGGACTGGAAGCCCAGCCACCTCATCGCATTCGTGAACGAGTCGCGCGAGTGGCTGGTGGACCTGGGACGCACCGCGTCCCTATCGGCGGAGGCCGGCCTGCCCGATCCACTGGGGCCCATCCCGTGAGAGGCGTATCGCTCTACGTCCACGTGCCGTTTTGCGCGTCGCGCTGCCCGTACTGCGACTTCGCGACGGCGCCGGCGACCTCGAAGCTGCGCGCGCGGTACATCGACGCGCTCGCCACCGAGATCGCCCGCGAGGGCCGTGCGCTCGGCCGACCGCGCCTGCGCACGGTCTACGTCGGCGGCGGAACTCCCAGCCTCCTCGAGCCGGACGAGGTCGCGGCGCTCGGGACCGCCGTGGCGGCCTCGTTCGGTGTACGGCCGCGCGAGGTGACGGTCGAGGTCAATCCGGCGACGCTCGACCGCGCGCGTCTCGAGGCGTGGGTGGCGTTCGGCGCGACACGGGTGTCCATCGGCGCGCAGTCCTTCACCGAGCGCGGCCTGCACGCGCTCGGCCGGACGCACTCGGTGACGGACGTCGCGCCGGCGGTCGAGGCCGCGCGCTCCGGCGGGCTCGCCGTGAACCTCGACCTGATCTTCGGCTGGCCCGGGCAGACGCCCGCGGACTGGACCGCGGAGCTGGACGCGGCGATCGCGCTCGCGCCCGATCATCTCTCCTGCTACCCGCTGGAGCTCGCGCTCGAGCCCGAGGAGGCCGTGGCCAACTGGCCGGGGGCGGGCTGGCCGTCCGTCGAGCGGTGGAGGCGCACCACCGCCGCGCACCAGGCCGATGACCGAGGCCTCGCGCTGCTCTACGCGCTCACGCACCGGCGCCTCGCCCACGCAGGGTTCGTCCACTACGAGATCGCCAACTGGGCGCGACCGGGCCGGAAAAGCCTGCACAACCTCACGTACTGGCGGAATGGCGAGTGGCTGGGCGTCGGGACAGGCGCGCACTCGCATCTCGGAGGCGTGCGCTCCCACCGGCCCGGCGCGCTCGCCACGTATCTCGCCGAGATCGCGGCTGACGCGCCGCGCACTGTGGACGCGGGGAGCGACGAGCGTGTCGACGGCGCGATCCTCGGCCTGCGTCTCGACCGCGGCCTGGACCTCGCTCGCTATGCCGCCCGCTTCGGTGCCGAGGCTCGCGACAGGCTCGCCGCGGACCTTGCCGCGCTCGAGGGCCGCGCGCTCCTGCGGTGGTCAGGCGAGCGCGTACGTCTCACACCCCGCGGCCGGATCCTCGCGAACGAGGTCTTCGTCCACCTCATTCCATGAAGCGACCGTCGCTCGCTTGCACCTGAGCGATCGACGCGATATGCCTGCGGGGTACCGAGATCTGATTTGGGAGGCGAGATGCACGACGAGAAGAGCGGATCCGAGTGGGGACAGGGTCAGCAGGAGCCCGGCTCCATGTGGCCGGCACCGCAACCGGCCATGCCTACGCCGCCAGCGCCGACGTCCACGGGTGGGGCGACCTCGGGCGGTGGGCGGAAGCCGACCCGACGAAAGACCACCGCAAGACGCAAGACGACGGCGCGCAAGACGACACGCAAGACCACCGCGCGGAAGGCCACTCCAAAGCGGAAGGCGGCCGCCAGGAAGACCACCAAGCGCAAGACGACCGCCCGGAAGACCACCAAGCGCAAGACGACCCCGCGGAAGACCGCCGCGCGGAAGACCACGAAGAAGACGACTCGAAAGAAGCGCCGCTAGCTAGGCAGGGGGATGGGCGCCGCCCTCGCGGGCGGCGCTAGTTCCTCTTTCCGCGTCCCATGGCGGGCTTGCGCCCGTGGTTGGCCTTCTTCGAGCGCCAGCGGAGCTTGTTCGCGGTGCTCTGCTTCTTCTGGCTCTTTCCGCCCATCACTACCTCCGGGTATCTCTCATCCATTGTGAGGGCGCGCTACCGTTCGCGCCGTGCAAGACGGGGCCATCCTCGAGCGACTGCGGCGTCTGCCGCTCTTCGCGCGCCTGTCCGAAGAAGAGCTCGGGGATCTGTCCGGACGGATCCGGCCGCGCACGTATAAGCGCGCGGAGGTCATCTTCCGCAAGGACGACCCGGGCACGCACCTCTACCTGGTGCTCGAGGGCGCGGTGAAGATCGCGCTTCCGGGTGAGTTCGGGCAGGAGGCGCTCGTCGCGATCATGCGACCCGGGGACTTCTTCGGTGAGCTGGCCCTGTTCGACCGCAGCCCGCGGTCGGCGACCGCCGTTGCCCTCGACGACACGCGCGCGGCGCTGCTCGCGGGAGAGGACTTCATCGCCTTCCTGGAGCGTCATCCAGGCGCGGTCCGCCTGGTGCTCGAGACCCTCGCACGCACCGTCCGCCGGCTCTCCGACCGGGTGGAGCACCTGACGTTCCTGGACGTCCCCAGCCGCGTCGCCAAGTACCTGCTCGACCTGGCGCAGGCGAGCGCGCTCTCGGACGGCTCCGCGAAGCCCGGCGCCGCCGCACCGGCGGTCCTCGAGCTCAGCCTTACGCAGGACGAGCTCGCGGCATTCGTCGGGGCGTCACGCGTATCCGTGAACCGGGTGCTCGGTGACCTCGAGCGGCGTGAGATCGTGTCGATCCGCAGACGGCGGATCCTGATCAAGGACCCCGACAGGCTGGCCAAGGAGGTCCGGCTCTGAGCAAGCCGCTCGTCCTCATCGTCGAAGACGATGCCGACCTTGGCTCCACGATCGTCGACTTCCTGAAGGAGGAGGGGCTCGAGGCGAAGCTCGCGCGCGACGGCGATCAAGCCATGCGCATGGTCGACGCGCTCCAGCCGGCGGTCGTCGTCCTCGATCTGATGATGCCGAGGCGCGATGGCTTCAGCGTCCTCCGCGAGCTGCGCTCCGACGGCCGCATCACGACCCTGCCGGTGATCGTGGTCACGGCGATCTTCGGGCTCTCCGAACGCCTCTACGCGACCGAGCTCGGCGCCGCCGACTACATCACCAAGCCCTTCAAGCTCGAGGACCTGAAAGCCCGTGTGCTTGGGTGCCTCCCGGCCAACTCGCGGCCTGCCCCGGAGGGTTGACGCTGCCCGCAGGCGGCTGGTAGCCTCGTTAGCACTCCCGAGGTGAGAGTGCCAATGCGACCGATACAGCCCCGAAAGCTCCCAGAGTTGGCCCCCAGGCGGCGCGAGATCCTGCATGCGGTCATCCGCGAGCACATCGCTTCCGCGCTGCCGGTGGCCTCAGCAGAGCTTGTCCGCCGTTACCGGATGGGCGTGTCCGCGGCGACCGTCCGAGCCGAGCTCGCGGCGCTCGAAGCGCTAGGCCTGCTGACGCACCCGCACACCTCGGCCGGCCGGGTGCCGACGGACCTTGGCTACCGCTACTTCATCGAGGCGCTCATGCCGCATCCGGACCTGCGCGAGGACGAGCGGGTGACGCTCAGCCACCAGTTCCGGCAGGCCCGGCCCGACACCTCGGAGTGGCTCCGGCTCGCGGCGTCCACGCTGGCGCGCCTCACGCGCGAAGCAGCGATCGCGACATACGACCGCGCGCTCGAGCCGCATGAGGTCACCTGGAGCCGGCAGATCCACTACGAAGGGATCGACCTGATCCTCACGCAGCCGGAGTTCCGCGTCGGTGATCGTGTACTGGGTGTGGTCTCGCTCCTTCAGGACCGGCAGCTCCTCTCGCAGGTGCTGCCCGGATCGCTGGGGGAGGGTGACGTGGCCGTGAGCATCGGCAGCGAGCACGCGCTCGAGCCACTACGCCCGTTCAGCCTGGTGATCGGCCGCTACGGCAGCGACGACACGACCGTGGGCTACGTCGGCGTGGTCGGACCAACGCGCATGGACTACCACCGCACCATCGGCGCCGTCCGCTTTGTCGGCGCGCTGATGAGCGATCTTGTGAGGGCGCTCGATGGCTGATGAGACCGCCGAGAAGCTCGAGGGGGACAAGGCTGAGGAGCTCACTCGTGATCTGCAGCGCCTCGCCGCGGACTTCGCGAACTACAAGCGGCGCAACGAGGCCGAGCGCAACGACTTCGCGCGCTTCGCGAAGGCCGATCTGATCACGCGCCTTCTCGAGGTGCTTGACAACTATGACCGCGCGCTCGGGACCGTTCCCGAAGAGGTCCGGGCCCAGCCCTGGGTCGAGGGCATGTGGCTCGTGGAGCGGAAGCTCCGCGACATCCTCACGTCCGAAGGTCTCGAGCCCATCGACACGGTGGGGAAGACGTTCGATCCATACATCCACGAATCCATCGCGCACGTAGATGCCGACGTTTCCGAGGGGACGGTCGTGGACGAGGTCCGCAAGGGCTACCGCCTCCACGACCGGGTCCTCAGGCCGGCGCTCGTGACAGTGGCGAAGCAGAAGGAGAGCTAGACATGCCAAAGGTCATCGGTATCGACCTCGGTACCACCAACTCGGCAATGGCGTACATGGAGGGCGGCGAGCCCACGATCATCCCGAACTCGGAGGGTGGCCGGGTCACGCCTTCGGTCGTGGCACACACCAAGACCGGGGAGCGTCTGGTGGGCCAGGTCGCGAAGCGCCAGGCCATCACCAACCCCGAGAACACGATCTACTCGATCAAGCGGCTCATGGGCCGGCGCTTCAGCGACCCCGAGGTGCAGCGGACGGTCAAGATGGTCCCCTACAAGATCCGCGAGGCCAGCCACGGCGGCGTCGAGGTCGAGCTCGCCGACGGTAAGAAGCTCTCGCCGCCCGAGATCTCGGCCATGATCCTCCAGAAGCTTCGCACCGACGCCGAAGCGTTCCTGGGCGAGAAGGTCACGCAGGCGGTCATCACCGTCCCGGCGTACTTCGACGACACCCAGCGTCAGGCCACCAAGGACGCCGGCCAGATCGCGGGCCTCGAGGTCCTGCGGATCATCAACGAGCCCACCGCGTCGTCGCTGGCCTACGGCCTCGACAAGAAGAAGGACGAGCTCGTCGCGGTCTACGACCTTGGCGGCGGCACCTTCGACATCTCGGTGCTGCAGCTCGGCGAGGGCGTGTTCGAGGTCAAGGCCACCAACGGCGACACGCACCTCGGTGGCGACGACTTCGACCAGCGGATCATCGAGTGGCTGGTCGAGGAGTTCAAGCGCGACCAGGGCATCGACCTGCACGCCGACCGCATGGCCCTGCAGCGTCTAAAGGAAGCCGCCGAGAAGGCGAAGATCGAGCTCTCGAGCACTCAGCAGAGCGAGATCAACCTGCCGTTCATCACCGCGGACCAGAGCGGGCCGAAGCACATGGTCATCACGCTCACGCGCTCCAAGCTCGAGCAGCTCACCGGCGACCTGGTCGAGAAGACCGTCGGCCCGGTGCGCCAGGCTCTCGCGGACGCGGGCGTCGGCCCCGAGAAGATCGACGAGGTGATCCTGGTCGGCGGCATGACCCGCATGCCGCTGGTCGTGGAGACGGTGCGGAAGGTCTTCAGCAAGGACCCGCACAAGGGCATCAACCCGGACGAGGTCGTGGCGCTCGGTGCCGCGGTCCAGGCCGGCGTGCTCAAGGGCGAGGTCAAGGACGTGCTGCTCCTCGACGTCAC
>CAZTAI010000024.1:0-14283 GCA_964611555.1 uncultured Chloroflexota bacterium
AGGAAGATCTCGTTCCCCTCGAGCAGCTCGCGGTAGTCCTGGTCGATGTTCTTCTCCCACCGGTCCAGGAACCTCGTGATCTTGCCGAGCATCCCCGGCGGGAAGTCGTACAGGAGACCGCCCGGGCGGTAGTAGTTGAAGTTCATCCGCGACCCGCAGATCTCCTCGAACATGTCGAGGATGTCCTCGCGGTCGCGCAGGCACCAGAGGAACGGGGTCGTCGCGCCGACGTCCAGGCCGAACGTCCCGAGCCAGATGAGGTGCGAGGCACAGCGCGAGAGCTCGTCGACGATGACCCGCAGGTACTCCGCGCGCCTCGGCACTTCCACGTCCGCGATCGCCTCGACGGCGCCGGCGTAGGCGTGCTCGTTGAGCATGTTCGAGACGTAGTCGGCCTGATCCGCGTAGCGCGGTCCCTGGTGGTAGGTGCGCCACTCGAAGATCTTCTCGAGCCCGCGGTGCAGGTAGCCCATGACGGGAACGCACTCGACGATCTTCTCGCCCTGAAGCTTGAGGACGAGACGAAGGACCCCGTGCGTCGAGGGATGCTGGGGTCCGAGATTGAGGATGAGCTCCTCGGTCTCGAGCTCGCCCATGCCGGGCAGGGTCTCCGTCCATGAGGGTGAGGCCTCTGCGGGTACGCCGCCCTGCTGCGCCTGCCGGATCTCGGCGTCAGTCGTCATCCGAGAAGTGAGTGTAGGTACGTTCCTCGTCGATGCATCACGTCGGACGCGACACCGGCGGTGCAGGGTGATCTCGAGGGCCGATAGCGGCCTCGAGCGCAGCGGCGAGACGGCGGAGGTCGAACGGCTTGTCCACATGACCAACGAATCCGGCGGCCTCCGTGCGCACGTGATCCGAGCTGCTCGCGAAGCCCGACGTGGCGATCACCGGTGGAGCCGCGCCCCGCGCCTGTAGCGCCCGCATGAACTCGTAGCCGTCCATGAGCGGCATCCGCAGGTCGCAAAGAACGATGTCGAACCCTCCGCTCTGCACCAGGTCGAGAGCCTCGATGCCGTCGGATGCAAGCCGGACGTCGGCGCCGGCATCCTCGAGCAGCAACTGCAGCACCACGCGCGTGTCTGGCTGGTCATCGACCACCAGCAGTCGAAGCCCGGTGAGGTCCGGCAGCTCGCCCGTGGGCGTAGGTGGCTGGACGATGCCGACGGCGGAGGTGAGCGGGAGCCGGATGGTCACCAGGGTGCCGACGCCGACCCCGCCAGATGCGATCGTCACGTCGCCGGCATGGAGCTCGGTCAGATGCTTCACGAGTGCGAGACCGATGCCTAGCCCGGAATGCTCGCCGCGGGTGCGTCGCTCCGCCTGCCGGAACTGCTCGAACGCGAACGGGAGGAACTCCGGGGCGATCCCCTCACCGGTGTCGCTGACCGTGACCGTGGCGGAGTGCGCGTCGCTCGCGAGGTGCACCGTGATACGTCCGCCGTCCGGAGTGAACTTCACGGCATTGGAGAGGACGTTCCGAAAGATCTGTTCCACGCGGTCGCGATCGACCTCCGCGAAGAGGGGCTCGCGAGGATCTTCGACCTCCAACGCGATCTGTTTCTCCCGCGCGTCCGGTAGGATCGTCTCGGCCGCGGAGCGAACGATCTCGGCCAGGTCGTAGACCCGGAGGACGAGCGTCGATGTTCCCCGGCTGGCACGATTCAGCTCGAGCAGGTCGTCCACCAGCCTCGTCTGGAGTACCGCATTCCGCTCGATGACCTCCGCGGCTCGGAGGGAGCGGGCTGCGTCGTGGGCACCGAGCTTCAGCATTCCTGCCCAAGCGCGGATGGGCGTCAGCGGCGTCCGAAGCTCGTGCGACAGCATGGCGAGGAAGTCGTCCTTCGCGGCCGATTCGTCCGCGAGCTGTCGCGTCCGGTAGTTCTCGTGCAGGATCGCGTCACCGAGGACCTGAAGCAGCTCGCCTTGCACCACGAGCCGGCGCTTGGGCATCGGCTGGTGCGCCCGCGCGACGTCCCAGAGGTCACGCAGCGGTACGCCCGCTTCGCGCGCGAGGAGCTCGATCGCCGCGGACTGAGAGAAACCGATGAGCGCATATCCGGCGATCGCCGCGCCCACGATCTCGCCCTCGAGCAGGAGGGAGGTGCCCATGACCGCTAGGCCGTATTCTGGCGCGACCACCACGGCCGGCCGTTCGCCCACCTGCGTGAGGCAGCGGCGCGCGCACTCCGCGAGGATCCCGGGCTCGTACCCGTAGCGCGTGAACAGCTCGAAGAGCGGCGTCGAGTTGACCGGGCCGCAGGCGATCTGACCGCCGATGCCGTAGATCGTCACGGTCAGCCCGGTCGCGGCCCCGTACTTCTCGAGCGCCGTCGACCAGGTGTCTCCGTCGAACAGCTCGGGCGCGGACACGGGGCCTACACCTTGTCGTCGGGAGCGGACCGCTCCGGCCAGCGCGTGGGCGATCGCGAAACGAGGCCGCCGTACGTGCCGAACGGCGTCTGGCTCGACGGGACGGGGAGCCGCCGCGGCAGCACGCGCATGCCCTGGCCATCGACGACCTCACACTCGTGAGTGACGTGGTCGGTCGGGTTCGCACGCATCTTCGCCACGGTCAGGCCGAGCCGGAACCTATCGCCGAGCTCGACCCAGTTCAGGAGAACGATGTTGTCGACGAGGGAGCTCATGTGGAAGTCACCCATCATCGAAGACATGCCGAGCATCTCGGGATTCTCGTGGTTGTACACGGCCGCGATCTGGTTCTCCTTCATGAGCGCGATGAGCGCGTGGAAGAAGTCGCGGAACACCCGGCCGCTCGTGCCGAGGTTCGAGCCGTACGTGGAGAGGCTGTCGATGACCACCCGGACCGGACGGAACTCTTCGACGATCTCCTCGATCACGTGGAAGTGATGATCGACCTCGATCTCCTGCGGCGGGTCGTAGTGGAGCCTGACCAGGCCGCTGTCGACGAACGGCTTGAGGTCGATACCGATCACGCTCGCGTTCCGCATGACCTGCGGGATCTGCTCGTCGAGCGAGAGCATGAGGCTACGCTCGCCGCGCCGGGCGCCTTCGGCGATGAACTGGAGAGCCATCACGCTCTTGCCGACGCCCGAGATGCCCGCCACGACCGTCGTGCTGCCATGGAAGTACCCGCCATTCACGATCTCGTCGAGTCCGGGGACCCCGGTCGAGGCCCGCTTCGCCGTGTCGTAGGCGGCGGCGAGGTCGCGGGCGGCGCGCCGCGGCGCCTGGACCCGGCGGTACGCCTGGATACCTTTACCGTCAACGATGCGGAAGGTGTGCCGGCCCATCTGGTAGTCGTGGCCCCGCGACTTCACGACCTCGAGCGACCGCACTGAAGCGCGCGAGACGTCCTCGATGGTCAGCCGGATCACCGTGTCGGCGATCGACTCCTCCGGCAGCGCGGACGCGTCCCGCAGGGCCGCGGCCTCGAGCGCCAGCACCGGCGTGAGGTCCTCGCGCTGGAGACCCTCCACGAACACGTGGAAAGATTCGCGCGGCTCCAGCACCCCGGCGCCCATAGCCCCCACGCCGTCTACGAAGATGCGCCGGGCCTTCATCTTCGCGGCCTGCTCCAGGAGGAGGCTGTCGGCCTGCTGGATCTCCTGGCGGAAGACCGCGCGGGTCGTGAAGATGATCCGCACTCGTCCGTCACGCTCGAGCGCGGGAAGGTCCCAGCCGAAGCCGGCCGCGTCGCGGACGACCTTCGCCGGGGAGACCTCGAAGAGCACGATGATGCCGGGCTCGTCGAACACGCTAGCGCCGCGGTACACGAACTCGACGCCGAATGTCGTCTTGCCGGACCCGACCGCCCCCTCGACCAGGACGATGTTGCGCCGCGGCACGCCGCCCGACAGCAGCGCATCGACGCCGGCGATCCCGGTATGAACGAGATCACGCTCCACCATGTTCCTCTCCCTTCCCGGTGCGCGGATCCTTCAGCGCGTCGATGACGGCCAGCCGGCCGCCGCGGGTCGATGCGAGCTCGAGTAGGGAGGATAGGGACAGCGCGCCGCTGCTGCCGCGGTCTCCTGCCGTGAGCATGTACATGTCAACTTCAGCCGCACGGTCCCGGAAGCCTCCCACCAGGCCCGCGGCCTGCAAATGCTCGAGCGCCTCGGTGACCGCGCTCTGGCTGTACCCGACGAAGCTCGCGAGCTGCTCGGTCGTCAGCAAGCTGTGGGAATGCCGCGCGAAGAACAGCAACAGGTCGAGGTCGCACACCGAGCGGACATTGCCGCTCGTGTCTAGCCATGCTCGGACATCCTCGCGCACCACAGTCATGGGAGTCTCATCTTCGCACGAGCCCAGCGAAGACCTTGCGCCGCGGTGCAACTGCGCGCCGACGCCGTCACGGGAGCTACCCGCCTCTGATGATCTTCTCGCGGAGGCGAAGGATGCCCTCAGTGAGCGCTTCGGGTCGCGGCGGGCATCCCGGGACGTAGACGTCCACCGGCACGATGGTGTCCACGCCCTGCAGGGTCGCGTAGCTGTCCCAGAACTCGCCGCCCGATGAGGCGCAGTTGCCCATCGCGATGACCCACTTGGGCTCGGGCATCTGCTCGTACAGGCGGCGGAGCCGTGGAGCCATCTTGTGGGTGACCGTGCCGGCCACGATCATCACGTCCGCCTGGCGTGGGCTGGCGCGGAACACCTCGGCACCGAAGCGGGCCAGGTCGTGTGTCGAAGATGCGGCCGAGAACATCTCGATGGCGCAGCACGCCAGGCCATAGCCCAGCGGCCACGCGCTGCGCGACCGAGCCCAGTCGACGAGCTGCTTGACCGTCGCGAAGACCATGTTGTCCTCGTTGGCGAGGATCGATGGCGTCGCCTGGAGCTGGTCCGGCGTGCCGAGGCCCGTCTGCGTGGTCTGCGGGCGCTTGGCGAGCGCGTCATCGATCTCGAAGTGGATGGGCCTGGCCGGTGGCTTCTGATCGACCGCCATCTCGGGATCAGTCTACGGCGTGGAACTCGCTCACGCAGGCTTGATCGCGGTGATCAGCGCGAGCAGCGCGTGATGCACGTTGGCACCGCTCGCGAGGATCCCGGGCACGCCTGGACGCACGCCCGGCACGTCGCTCACGCGACCGCCCGACTCCTCGACCAGGATCCGCCCGGCGGCCCAGTCCCACGGCTCGCCGAAGCTCTCGCAATATGCGTCGACACGTCCGGCGGCGACCCAGGCGAGATCGAGAGCGGCGGAGCCGAAACGGCGCACGTCGCGCACCTTCCCGATGAGATGACCTTCACGGCGGGCCTGCTCGCGGCGCTCCTCGGCGGCGTATGCGAACCCGGTGACCAGGAGCGCCAGTGCCGGGTCGTGAACGGTGGTCACCGCGAGCGCCCGAGCACCACGAAGATCCGAAGCGGCACCGGGGGCCGTCCGCGCCAGCCACGCGCCGCCGCCGCGCTGGGCGAAGAACATCTCCCGCTTGACCGGATCGTGCACCACGCCAACGACCGGCCGATCGCCCTCGAGGCAGGCGATGCTCACGCTCCACTGCGGGATCCGATAGAGGAAGTTGGTCGTGCCATCGAGCGGGTCGATGAGCCAGCGGCGGCCGGACGTGCCGGTCGCGCTCCCGCCTTCCTCCGACCTGATGGTGTCGTCGGGGTGTGCCTCGCGGACGATCTCGAGGATCGCTGCCTCCGCGGCATGGTCGGCATCGCTCACCTCGTCTGTCGCCGTGGTCTTGAACGCGCGACCGCTGATCGGCTGCTCCCATCGCGCGAGCAGGATCTCGCCGGCGCGGGCCGCGGCGCGCATCGCGGTGTCGAGGGCCGGATCGGTACGCGCTATCGCTGCGTGACCCGTCCCGGGCTCGTCGGCGCGATGGGGGACTTCGCCTCGATGTACGCGGCCACGACGTCGACGTCCACGTCGCCGTAGATCAGGTTGGTCCCCTTCACGAAGCCGGTGTGGCCATCGCCGCCGCCCTGCAGGTAGTCGATGGTCGCGACGCGGTAGACGCGCGCGGGATCGAGCTGCGCTCCCCCGACCGTCGCGTCGAGGACGCGCCTGCCCGACGGGTCGGTGAAGCGGTACGACATCGTGCCGCCGGCCATGAAGAGCCGGCCTGCGGCGCCCGCCATGCCCTCGAAGACCTCCTTCACCTGCGCCCCGGTGAGGTCCACGCTGACGACGGTGTTGCCGAAGGGCAGCACCTCGGACAGCTTCCCGTAGCTGATCTCGCCGACGCCGATCGACGCGCGCAGGCCCGCGCCGTTGTAGAAGGCGAGATCCGTCTGCCAGCCCTGCCTCTTGCCGTAGTCGAGGAGCGCGTCGGCTACGAGGTTCCCGAGCGGGTTGTTCATGTCGCGGTCCGCCTGCAGGAACTCGCTGGTCGTGCCGACGACGCGCGTCGCGTACTTATTGGCCTCGGTGCGGCGCTCAGCGACCAGCTTCGCGATCTCAGGATGGGGCTCGGCGGCGCCGGTCGAGACGATGAGGAGCGCGTCGCCGCCCTTGACCGACGCGACCTTCTTCGTCGCCGGATCGATCGTCACTTCGACGCGGCCGAGGTTCTCGCTGTACGCGCCCGTCTGAAAGACCTTCGTGTCCCCGACGGCGCGAGCGGTGCGGAAGGCCTGGTGGTCGTGCCCGCCGATGATCAGGTCGATCTCGGGCACCGCGGTCGCGAGCTCCGTGTCACCGCCAAGACGTGCCGAGCCGCCCTCGAGACCGAGATGCGTGAGGGCGACGATCACGTCGGCCTGCCGCTGCATCTCGGGCAGGTAGCGCTTGACCGCCTCGACCGGCGAGCCGAAGCGCAGTCCCTTGACGCTCGCGGACTTGATGATCGACGAGCTCGGGTACGTCAGGCCGATGATCGCCACCCGCGTGATGCCCAGATCCTTGACCACGAACGGCTTGGCGAACGGGGGCGGATCGCCCGTCGTCTCCAGCACGACGTTCGCGCTGAGGAACGGGAACGAGGCTTCCTTCGCGCGTGCCGCGAGCTCCTCCTGACCCCAGTCGAAGTCGTGGTTGCCCAGGGCCATCGCCTCGTAGCCGGCCGTGGACATGGCTGCCACGATCGACTTCCCGCGGTCGATGGACGAGATGAGCTGGCCCACCCAGGCGTCGCCGGCGTCGAGCACGAGCGTGCGCTCGGGGGCGCGTGCCCGATGGCGAGCGATCATGCCGCCGATGAGCGCCATCCCGCCCTGATCGAAGCCCGAGGTGCCGGTCGTGACCTTCAGCGAGTCCAGGCGGCCGTGGATGTCGTTCGTGTGCAGGATCTGGAACTTGTCCGGAGGAAGCGGCGCGAGCGCCGCGAGCGAAGGAGCGGGCGATCCAGCGGATGGTGACTGCGATGGCGCAACACTCGGCGTTGACGTGCACGCACTCAGGATCAGCACGAAAAGGCTGGTGAGGATCGGGATCCCTGTACGCACGATCACCGCCGCAGAGTAGGACTGGAAAGCCTCGCGCCTAAACAGCTTGGTGAGCGCGGTACTGAAGCTCGTAGAGGCGATGGTAGACACCGCGCTCCGTGAGCAGCTCGCGGTGCGTGCCGCTCTCGACGACCCGACCCTTGTGCAGGACGATGATCCGGTCGACGTTCTGGATCGTTGAAAGGCGGTGGGCGATGATGATCGACGTCCGGCCGGTCATGAGCCTCTGGAGCGCGTCCTGGATGAGGTGCTCGGTCTCCGTGTCGACCGAGGACGTCGCCTCATCGAGCACCAGCAGGATCTCCGGGTTGAACGCGATCGCCCGCCCGAACGCCAGCAGCTGCTTCTGCCCGACCGAGAGCATCGAGCCGCGCTCCGTGACCACGGTGTCGTAGCCGTCCGGCAGCCGGTCGATGAACTTGTCGGCGTTCACGAACTTCGCGGCCGCACGGACGCGCTCGTCCGAGATCGTCGTGTCGTTCAGGCGGATGTTCGACGCGATGGTTCCCGCGAAGATGAACGGATCCTGGAGGACGACGCCGACGTGCCGGCGCAGGTCGCTCTGCCGGATCTCGCGGATGTCGACGCCGTCCAGGAGGATCCGCCCCCGCTGGACGTCGTAGAAGCGCGAGATGAGGCTGATGATCGACGTCTTCCCCGCCCCGGTCGCGCCGACGATGGCGACGCTCTCCCCCGCCGCGATGGTGAAGTCGACGTGCTTGAGCACCCACTCCACGGCGCTGGCGCTGGCTTCCTCGCCGTGCTCGGCCCGGCGGCGTGCGGCGTGCGCGGCGACATCCGGGTTAGCGCCTTCCGCCGCGAGCTGATAGGAGAAGGACACGTCCTCGAACTTCACCTCGCCACGCACGTGGCTGAGCTCCACGGGGTTCGGGACGTCGGCGATGCTGCGCGGGTTGTCGAGGAGACGGAACACGCGCTCGCTCGACGCCATCGCGGCCTGCATGACGTTGTACTTCTCCGAGAGGTCGAGGATCGGCCGGAAGAACTGCTCGACCAGCTGCCAGAAGGCCAGCAGCGTCCCTACGGTGAGCTCGCCCTGGAGGATCCAGTAGCCGCCGGCCAGGAAGAGCCCGGCGTTGGTCGTGGCGCGGGTGAAGTTGATGGCCGGCTGGAAGGTGCTCATCGCTCGGACGAACCCGGAGTTGGCGCGGTAGAGGTCCAGGTTCAGCTCGTCGAACGAGCGGAACGTCGCCGGCTCACGGGTGAAGAGCTGGACCACGGACATCCCAGACAGCGTCTCGTTGAGATAGGTGTTCACGCGGGCCAGGCGGATGCGGATCGCGCGGAAGGAGTCGCGCATGACCCCGCGGAAGTACGCGGTCAGCCCGAGGATGATCGGCAGCGCCGCGAAGGTGACGAGCGCGAGCCTCCAGTCCAGGAGCACCATCGCGACCGCGATGCCGATCAGGATGAAGATGTCGCCGAAGATCGAGACTACGCCGCGGCTCACCATCTCGATGAGCGCGTCGATGTCGTTCGTGATCCGGGTCATGAGCCGGCCGACGGGGTTCCGGTCGTAGAACGACAGCGGCAGGAACTGGAGGTGCCGGAAGAGCTCGACGCGCAGGTCGTACATGGCCCGCTGGCCGACCATGGCCGTGATGAGGCTCTGCGCGTACCGCGCGAGCGCGTTGACGAGCAGGACGACGAGGTACAGCGCCCCTAAGGCAGCAAGGATCGCGAGGCCCTCGTCACGGCCGATCTCGCCCGCGATGACCGGCGCGATCGACGCGTCGATGACGTACTTGGCGATGATCGGCGGCGCGATCTGCGTGAGCGAGAGGACCAGCAGTAGGACGAGCGCCGCGACCACCCAGCCGAGGTACGGCCGCAGGTACGCGACCAGCCGGCGCATGAGTCGGCCGTCGTAGGCCTTCCCGAGGATCTCGTCCTCCTGGAAGAAGCCTCCCCCGCCCCCGCCGCCTCCGTGCATCGCCACTACGGGCCCTCTCCCATCCCCTCGGACGGCATGCGGAGGCGGGACCGCGGCGCCTGCGGCTCTGTGGTCTCACGCACACGCCGCTCGTGCTTGGCCTGGTCGACGTCGACCTCGAGCTCCTCCTCCATGAGCTGCCGGCGGTACATCTGCGCGTACAGGCCGTTCCGCTCGAGCAGCTCGAGGTGCGCGCCGCGCTCGACTATGCGGCCCTCATCGAGCACCACGATCTCGTCGGCGTCCTTCACCGTCGAGATGCGGTGCGCTACGACGATGCTGGTCCGCTCACGCATGACGCCGCGCAGGCGGCGGAGGATCTCCGACTCCGTGTAGGTGTCCACCGCCGAGAGCGAGTCGTCGAGGATCAGGATCCGCGGATCCTTGGCGACAGCGCGCGCGATGGCCGTCCGCTGCTTCTGGCCGCCCGAGAGAGTGACGCCGCGCTCGCCGATCATCGTGTCGTAGCGCGCCGGGAAGTCCTCGACGTCCTTGTCCAGCTGCGCCACGTCCGCCGCCCACTGGAGGCGATCGTTCGTGAGCGTCTCATCGGTCCCGAAGCCGACGTTCTCGCGGAGCGGCAGCGAGAAGAGGAATGTCTCCTGCGGGACGTAGCCGATGGCCCGGCGGAGCGTCCGCAGCGGGTACCGCCGCACGTCGACCCCGTCGACGAGGATCTCGCCCTGCTGGGCATCGAAGAGCCTCGGGATGAGGTTGACCAGGCTCGACTTGCCCGAGCCGGTCGGGCCGACGATGGCCAGCGAACCGCCGGCGGGGACGCGGAAGCTGACGTCGCGCAACACGATCGTCCCGCCGTACGCGAACGTCACGTTACGCATCTCGACCTCGCCCCGGATCTCCCCCGGCACGGGGTCGATGGGATCAGCAATGCTCGCCCGGCCGTCGTAGACCTCCTGGAGCCGGTTGAGCGAGGCCCAGCCCTGCTGGAAGATGTTCGTGATCTCGCCGAAGGCGATCATCGGCCACGAGATCAGGGAGAGATAGGCCACGAACTGGATGAGCTGGCCCATCGTCAGCTCCCCGGCGATCGCGTCGATGCCGCCGACGTAGAGCGCCACCAGGACCGCGCCACCGACGATGAACGCGATCGCGGGCCAGACCAGACCGCTGAACTTCGCGAGGTCGACGGCCCGCCGGACGTACTCGTCATTGATCCCCGCGAACGACGCGATCTCGGGCTCCTCCTGCGAGTACGCCTTCACCACGCGGATGCCGGAGAAATTCTCCTGCGCCTTCACCGAGAGATCGCCAAACTTCGCCTGGAGCTGCTCGAACTTGCGATGCACCTGGCGTCCGATGGCCCAGAACGTCGCCGACGAGATCGGGATCAGGGCGATGGAGATCAGCGTCAGCTTCGCGCTCACGGCGAGCATCGACGCGATGGCGAAGACGAGCGTGGTGACCGTGAAGAGCGTCATCAGGATCCCGAAGCCGTACATCTGCCGGACGGCCGTGAGGTCGTTGGTGAGCCGGGCCATCAGGTCACCGATGCGCTGGCGTTGGTAGTAGGCCGTGTCCATCGACTGGAGGTGGCGCAGCAGGTCGTTCCGCATCTCGTACTCGATGAGGCGCGACGAGTCGACCACGTGGAAGCGCCCGAACCCGCGGAACATGAACTCTCCGGCGGACACGAGCACGATCGCCCCGGCGAGGACCACGACCGAGCCGAACGCGGCACCGGCAGTGACCTCGTCCACGATCTGTCCGATGAAGCGTGGGGGTATGACCGCGAACACCGACGCCGTCGTGATGAGGAGCGACCCCACGACGAGCTTGACGGGGTGGCGGCCGAGGTAGTGGCGGAAGGTGGAGCGCGCGGAAGTGCGCACGGAGAGGTCGAGTGTATCGATGTCCGCGCGCCGTTCCGTATCGCAGGTCACACCGGCGCTGCGGTGACTCCAGGATCCTTCCGCATGTCCTGGCCCGCCCACCAGACGAGCGCGACGAGGACGGCAGACCCGATGAACACCGGCGCGACGCCCCAGATGTCGGCGATGGGCCCGACGATGATCAGCGGCGCGAGGCTGAAGACCGATACAAGGACGTTGAGCACGCCGAAGACGCGGCCGCGGATGAGGTCCGGCAGCTCCTCCTGCACCAAGGTCATGGACGGCACGGTGATCAGGGCGTAGGCGATCCCGAATACGAACGCGGTGACCACGACGATGCCGACGAAGTACGGGAGGCCCTCGCCGAGGCCGCTGGCCCGGCGGACCAGACCGGCCACCGGGCGGGCCGCGGCCAGGACCAGCAGAGCGCCCGCGCAGATGCCGAGCCCAACGCCGATGGTGTGCGCGTGCCCGATGCGCTTGCTGACGGCGTTGAGTACCCCAAGGCCAACGACGACGCCGACGCCGGATGGCCCCACGAGCAGCACGACCGAGCGCTCGGGCAGGAGGAGGACTTCGCGCACGTAGCCCGGTGCCAGCGCGCCGGCGATGGCGATCAGGGTGTACGTCAGAGCCACGTAAACAAGCGACCAGGCGATCCGAGGCGCGCTCCGGAGAAAGCTCACCGCCTCGCCGAGGTCGCGCCGACTGCGTCGCGCGGCCTCGCCTGCTGCGTCCACGCCCAGGTGCTCCGTCGCGGGCTCCGCTTGCGGCAGCGTGAGGCAGAGAAGGCCGGCGGCGAAGAACATCACCGTGATCGCGGCGAAGAGCGCCTGGAAGCCGGCGAGGGCGATGATGACCGGCCCGAGGATGATGAAGCCGAGCAGGAACGCGCCGTTGAACGTGAACGTGAAGAGCGAGTTCGCCGCGAGCAGATCGCGCTTACGGACGATCCCCGGAATGGTCGCGGCTTCAGCCGGCACGAAGAAGATCGTGACCGACGCGACGACGAAGTTCACGATGTAGGCGGCGGTGACGCTCTCGCCCAGAACGAGCATGACGGCGACGCCCGCCGCCCGCGCGAGGTTCGTGACCACGAGGACGAGCCGCTTGTCGACCCTGTCGACGATCACGCCCGCCCCGAGGCCGAACAGGATCGCGGGGATGACCGCGAGCAGGATCAGGAACGAAGACGACGTGTTCGACTTCGTCAGCTCCGCGACGAGGATGATGAGCGCCGCGGTGAGCGCATTCGCGGCCGTCATGGACAGGATCTGCGCTGACCAGATCGCGAGGAACATGCGGTTCTGCAGGAGCCCGCGCTCCCTTGCAGACTGGATCTCCACCGCGATTACTCGGTCGGTGCCAGCGGTCGCTCCACGAACCGCTTGATGTCGCGCTCGACCGAGCTCCGGCCCACGAGAACGCGCCGGCTACAGGTCAGGCAGCGCAGGCCGATGTCGGCGCCGAGGCGCACCACGCGCCACGTGTCGCCTCCGCAGGGGTGCTGCTTACGGAGCGAGACGACATCGTCTAGATACAGAGGTATCGGCGGTTTGGGCACCCGCGGAGTTTATGGCGATACGAGGGCAGGAAGTCTCAGGGTAGTCTCGCGCGTCACGTTGAAGCTCGTCGAGCCGTAGATCAGCTCGAACTGACCGACGATCCCGCCCGTGCGCGTCAGACCGACGAATAGGACGTCCGTATCGCCGATCGCACGCACCGTCCACGGACCGACGACGCGTGACCCATCGATCGTGAGGGCGCGCTCGGCCCCAGGCGCGAACCACGTGCGCGGACCGACGCGCGCGTCG
Organism: uncultured Chloroflexota bacterium; assembly: GCA_964611555.1. Classification (GTDB taxonomy): domain Bacteria; phylum Chloroflexota; class Limnocylindria; order P2-11E; family P2-11E; genus GWC2-70-10. Next base: position 13,002 of record CAZTAI010000024.1, read on the forward strand.
TTCACCGCGATCGCTTCGGCTCCTGCGTTGCGCAGCTCGTTGACCAGATCCGAGAGCGCGCGATCGTCGAAGGGGCCGTCGACGTGAACGACGATGCCGGGCCCTCGCACGGCGCTCTTGGCTGAGAACACCTCGAGTCGCGCGATCTCACGCTCGCTCTCCTCGAGAGCGCCGCGGCCGCCGGCGATGGAGCTGCGCGCCTGGTCGAGGCGGAAGCGCAGCTCGAAGATCTCATCTCGAAGCTGCCGGTTGCGGTCGGAGAGATCGGCGATGAGCGTCGTCAGCGTTTCGGGCGTCTCCTGCTGAAGCGTGCGGGTGAACGCCTCGCGCGAGCGGAACTGAGAGACGACGAGCACGCCCAAGAAGAGCGCGACCACCGCGACGGTGAGCGCGCCTGCGCGTGTGCTCACTCGATCGCCGCCGCGCGGACGGTGACGGGCCCCGTGTACGCGCCGATGGCCAGGTCCGATCCCTGCGAGGCGCGGAAGATGACGCTGCGCTCGTCGCGCCTGCTCTTCAGGTCGCGGAGCTGCTGCGGGTCGTCGAAGGCCGCGAGCAGCTTGGCAGCGTCCCCGATCGCGGCGATCTCGAACGGCGCGGCGGTCAGCGCGCCGTTGACGACGATGGTCGAGCCCACGCAGTAGACGCTCGACGACGCGACCACGCGCTCGCCGTTGATCGAGATCGCGATCGCTCCGGCGCGCCAGGCCGCGTTCGTGATGTCGGTGAGGTCGGGCGCGAAGCAGACCGGCCGCTCGGGCGGCCCTGCCTGAGATGGGGCCGCGTCGAGGGTGATGGTCACGCCCTGACCCCGCGCGGCTGTGAGGCCGGACAGAGCGCGGAGCTGGTCCAGCCGGGCTTGAAGGTCTTGCGTGGTCCCGGTCTGGGTGGTCGCGGTCCGCTGCAGGTCCTCGAGCTCCGTGCGGAGTGCGGCGAGCTGGGTCTTCAGCTCGTCCTGCTGCGTCTGGAGCCCGCCGACGCTCTGGTTCAGCGGCTCGACGTAGCGGATCCCGATGTCGTCCCGGACCGCGCTGGCGAAGGTCCCCCACTGCGCGGCCACGAGCAGCCCGAAGAGGATCGCCGGGACGAGGAGGACGAAGCCCTTCTGGAGCACGCGTGCGTCCGTCACAATGAGATGGTCACACGGCAGTGGCGGGGGCTGTATCGCTACGCTCACAGCCCCGTCGTCGCCAGCCCGCGAGAGCAAGCTCGCGCTGCTGGCTCCTAGGGGCTGTAGCTCAGGGGATAGAGCAGGGCCGTCCTAAGGCTCGTGTCGGCGGTT
>CAZTAI010000025.1:0-14018 GCA_964611555.1 uncultured Chloroflexota bacterium
ACGGACAACCCGCTGCCGCGGCTTCTGCACCAGCAGGCCGGGCTGCCCTCGCGTCAGCTCGAGCGATCGAGCGCGACGCTGCTCGACGTCGACACGCCGGCCGACGCGACGGTCCTGCGCCGCCATCCCGCGTGCCCGCCCGAGATCGCCGCGCTCGCGGCGTGGGAGAAGGAGCTCGGGGGCAGGATCGACGCGCTCATGCGCATCGTGACCACGCCTGAGCGCGAGCTCGTGGTCGCGGGGCGTGTCGGAGCGCCGGTGTGGACGTACCTCGAGTCGCAGACGGCCTGCCGGGTTCGGATGCTGGCGGAGGAGCGCGGGATGCAGGCGGCGGGTCGCGACGTGAGCGGCGAAGCGCGGACCGTGCTCGGATCCCTGTACGCCGAGGTCGGGCCCGAGAAGTTCTTCGAGCGGATCGGCGAGCTCGGCGATGGGCTCCTCTTCGACACGCGCGTGCTGTTCGCGCATCTCGGATGGCGTCCCAGCCCGACGGATCGCTTCGCGTCAGACCTCTTCGAGCCCGACCGGATCGCCGAAGCGCCACTACGCGCGTTCACGAAGGCGTCGCGCGACGCTGGCTACCCGATCTTGGTGGGCGGGCACACGCTGGTCTCGGGTGTCCTCTGGACGATGGTCGAGGCCGCGTGGGTCGGACATCCGGAGCCCGCCTCATGACGCTGTTCGATCACCACGTCCACAGCGACCGCAGCGACGGGCGCGTGTCGCTCGAGGACCGCTCCGTGTCCGTGCTCATCCGGCCGCACGGCGTCTCGGACCATTTCCCCTATCGCGACAGGATGCGGAACGACGACGACGTGCTGCGCTACCTCGACGATGCCGCGCGCCTTGGACTGCGCGTCGGGCTCGAGTACGACCTGGGTGTGGCCCCGCCGCTGCGCCAGAGCACGCGCGAGGCACTCCACTACATGATCGGTGCGGTCCACCAGATCCGGCTCGGTGGGGACTGGATCCGCTTCGACGAGGCCGGCCGATCCATGAAGGGTCTCTTGGGGAACGCGCCCTACTCGGAGGCCGGTCGGTTCGGTGACGAGGACATGCGGCGAAGGATCCTCGACCGCACCCTCCAGGTCGTGCGCGAAGGCATCAACGATGTGGGCATCGACATCCTCGGCCATCCGACGTTCTCACCGCTCGCGGCGCTCGGCGATCCCGAGGACGTGTTCCCGGTCGAGTGGCAGGAGCGCCTCATTGAGCTGTGCGTATCGAGCCGCGTGGCGATCGAGGTCAACGAGGCCTACAAGGTGCCGCACCAGGCGTTCCTCGTCCGGGCGCGGGAGCGTGGCGCGCTCTTCTCGGTCGGAACGGACACGCACGGCGAGGTGGGCCCGCTCGATCGCACGGAGGCCATGATCCGCGACGCCGGCCTTCCGCTGGAGCGTTTCCTACGCGGCGAGCGCGTGCGGCCGAGGGCTCAGGCGCCTAGGTAGCTCGAGCGAGGATCCGGCTTTGCCGGTCCGAGCGAGTCCACAAGCAGCGGAGCGCGCGCGGGGCCGAAGGCCCACGCGCATAGGTCAGGCGTCGGCGGCCAGCAGCTCGTAGATCAGAACGGCGATGGCCAAGATCAGCAGCAGGTTCACCGCTGCGCCGCCGGTGTTGAGCATCAGGCCCAGGAACCAGGCCGCCAGCAGCAGCCAGACCGCGGTCCAGCGGATCCGATGCGCCGCGCGCACGATCATCGGCAAGAAGGTACCGGATACACTCATGTTTCCCACGGGCGCGCGAGCGAGGGAGAGAGGCTGATGTTCCGGGGTCTATCGGTCTACACCGGCACCGCCCACCCGGCGTTCGCGCAGGCCATCTGCCGGCATCTCGAGATCGCCGTCGGTCAGATGGATGTCACTAAATTCAAGAACGACAACATCTTCGTGAAGATCAACGAGAACGCTCGCGAGCACGACGTCTTCATCGTGCAGCCGCTGGTCGCGGCGCCCAGCGTCAGCGACGCGATCATGGAGATGCTGATCATGCTCGACGCATTCAAGCGCGCCTCTGCAGGTCGGATCACCGCGGTGATGCCGTACTACGCCTACGGGCGCAGCGACAAGAAGGATCAGCCGCGCGTGCCCATCACCGCCCGTCTGCTGGCCGACATGGTCGGTGTCGCCGGCGCCGACCGCTTCCTCACGATGGACATGCACCAGGCCCAGATCCAGGGCTTCTTCAGCATTCCGGGCGACGAGCTGACGGCGATGTACCTCCTGGTGGACCACATGGCGAGCCTGCTGGAGCAGGCACCGGAGCGGACGGCTCTGGTGGTGCCCGATCTCGGCTACGCGAACGCGGGCCGCCGGGTCGCCGAGCGCCTGGGGCTACCGATGGTCTTCATGCAGAAGACCCATCGGGACAACACCGGGCGCAGCGAGGTCACCGGTGTCATCGGAGACATCGACCACGAGCGCGCGTTCATCCTGGACGACGAGATCCTCTCCGGAACGACGATCCTCAACACGATCAAGATCCTGCAGGAGCGTGGGGTCAAGGACATCTACGTGTTCTGCACGCACGCGACGCTCGCGGGCGACGCGGCTCAGCAGATCTGCGCCACTGGCATCCGCGAGCTGGTCATCACCGACACCGTGCCGCTGCGGCCATCCGTGCGTGATCTGCCCGAGATCCGCGTGGTCTCCGTCGCGCCGCTGTTCGCCGAGGCGATCCGGCGCATCCACGATGGCGAGTCCGTCGGCAGCCTCTTCAACGCGCCGGCGTCCCAGCTTCCCCTCCAGGTCACCTAGCGAGGGCGGTCGAGATACCGAACTTCCTTGGCGGCCTCTTCGACTCCAACGAGGCCGAGCTAAAGCGCCTCCGCAAGCTCACCGAGCTGGTCAACGCCTCGGAGCCGGCGGTCGCTGCGATGTCCGACGACGAGCTGCGCGGCCGGACTGCGCACCTCCGCGAGCGCCTCGCCGCGGGAGAGGCCCTCGACGATCTCTTGCCGGAGGCATTCGCCGCCGTGCGCGAGGCCGCGAAGCGCACGCTCAAGCAGCGTCACTTCGACGTCCAGCTGATGGGCGGGATGGCGCTGCACCGCGGACACGTCGCGGAGATGAAGACCGGTGAGGGCAAAACGCTGGTGGCTTCGCTGGCTCTCTACCTCAACGCGCTGCCGGGCCAGGGTGCGCACCTGGTGACGACGAACGACTACCTGGCCAAGACCGGCGCGGGCTGGATGGCGCCCATCTACCACGCGCTCGGTATGAGCGTCGCGTACATCGCCCACGACAAGAGCGCGGTCCACGATCCCGCCGTCGAGCTCGAGGCCGTCGACTGGCGCCACCGGAACTGGCGCGACGTTCCGCGACGCGAGGCCTACCTCGCGGACATCACCTACGGCCAGAACAGCGAGTTCGGGTTCGACTATCTGCGCGACAACATGGTGGTCGACCTCGCGGACACGGTGCAGCGCCCGCTCCAGTACGCGATCGTCGACGAGGCCGACTCGATCCTCATCGACGAGGCGCGCACACCGCTGATCATCAGCTCGCCCGCGGAGGACGCGACCTCCACGTACTTCGCGGCCGCGAAGGCCGCCGCCAGACTGCGCGACGGCGTCGACTACGTCATCGAGGAGAAGCACCGGGCCGTCTCGCTCACGGAGGAGGGCATCGACAACGCCCAGCGGCTCATGGGGGTCAAGGACCTCTACACCGGCACCGCCGACGCCATCCACTACCTCGACAACGCGGTCAAGGCAAAGGCCCTCTACCGCAAGGACAAGGACTACATCGTCAAGGACGGCGAGGTCGTGATCATCGACGAGTTCACCGGCCGCCAGATGCCCGGGCGCCGGTGGAGCGACGGGCTGCACCAGGCCGTCGAGGCGAAGGAGGGCGTGCGCATCCAGCGCGAGACCCGGACATTCGCAACGATCACGATCCAGAACTACTTCCGCATGTACGGGAAGCTCGCCGGCATGACCGGTACGGCCGCGACCGAGGCCGAGGAGCTCTTCAAGGTCTACAAGCTCGACGTCACGATCGTTCCCACGCACCGCCCGATGGTCCGCCGTGACGAGTCGGACCTCGTTTACAAGTCCGAGAAGGGCAAGTGGGCGGCGGTCATCGAGGAGGTCCGCGAGCGGAACGAGAAGGGGCAGCCCGTGCTCATCGGCACGACGTCGGTCGAGAAGAGCCAGACCCTGTCGGACGAGATGACGCGGTTCGGTATCCGCCACGAGGTCCTCAACGCCAAGAACCACGACCGCGAGGCGCTGATCATCGCCGGCGCGGGCCGCAAGGGCGCGGTGACGGTGTCCACCAACATGGCCGGCCGCGGTGTCGACATCCTCCTGGAGGAGGGCGTCACCGACCTCGGCGGGCTGCACGTGGTCGGCACCGAGCGCCATGAGGCGCGGCGCATCGACAACCAGCTGCGCGGCCGTTCCGGCCGCCAGGGCGACCCGGGCTCGTCCCGCTTCTTCACGTCGCTGGAGGACGATCTCATCCGGGTCTTCGCATCCGACCGCGTCGCCGGGCTCATGGAGAGGCTCGGCTTCGACGACTCGATGCCCATCGAGTCGCGGCTCGTGACGAACGCGATCACGCAGGCGCAGATCAAGGTCGAGGCTCAGCACTTCGATGCCCGCAAGCGCGCCCTCGAGTTCGACGACGTCCTGAACCAGCAGCGCAACGTCATCTACACGCAGCGGCGCAAGATCCTGGAGCAGGGCGACGTCAGCGAGACCGTGCTCGAGTTCCTCCACGAGGAGGCCGCCGCGCTCGCCGCCTCGGAGGCCGAGGTCCACGCCGAGGAGCGCGATCTGGAGAAGCTGCGCGCCGCCCTCGGTGGGCTCCTCGCGCGCGACATCCCGCTGTCGCGCCTCGAGGATGCCGGCGACGACCTGCTGGGGCGCGTCGCCGAGCTCGTCAACGAAGCCTACGAGGCCAAGGAGGAGGAGGTCGGCGAAGACCTCATGCGCCAGATCGAGCGCTGGGTGCTGCTGCGGTCCATCGACACCCACTGGGTCGAGCACCTGACGCAGATCGAGGAGCTCCGCGAGGGCATCCACCTCCGCGGCTATGGCCAGCAGGATCCGCTCATCGCGTACAAGAACGAAGCGCGCCGGTACTGGGACGAGCTGCAGGCGCGCCTCGCCCAGAGCGCCGCGCAGATGATCCTGCGTGTCACGGTGCGGCCCGCCGAGCAGCAGCAGGAGCGGCAGGAAGAGCGCCACACGCGCCACAGCCAGGGGACCGCGAGCGGCGGTGGCCTCGAGGGGCCCGCCGCTGGTCCGGCGAAGGACGATCAGACCGGGAAGAAGCTCGGGCGCAACGACCCCTGCTACTGCGGCTCAGGCAAGAAGTACAAGAAGTGCCATGGTCGCTAGGTTGGGGTCCTGATGGAGCTGCCCTTCGACCCTGAGATCCACCTCGGGCCTATCGCGCTCGCGTGGCACGGGATCTTCACGGCGGTCGGGATCTTCTTCGGGGTCTGGCTAGCGATCCGGCTCCTGCGCGGCCGCGTCGCCGAGGACTCGGCCTACGCGGTAGCGACGTGGGGCGTGGTCGGCGGGATCCTCGGCGCGCGGATCGTGGCAGTGGCCGACCGCTGGGACTTCTACTCCCAGAACCTCGAGCAGATCCCGATGATCTGGACCGGCGGCATAGCGGTGTGGGGGGCGGCGATCGGCGGCGCGCTCGTCGGCCTCATCGTGGCCATCAGGCGCGGCGACATCCCGATCGGCGGCGCCGCGGATGCGGCGGCCGCCGGCATCGGCCTCGGTTTCGGCCTCGGTCGGATCGGCGACATCATCAACGGCGAGCACCTCGCGCGCCCCTGCGGAGACGACCCGGGCATCTGCGTCGCGTACACGAACCCCGCCACGCTCGGCCAGGGCCCCGAGGCCCAGGGCCGGCCCTTCAGCGGGGCGGCGTGGGAGGGTCCGGTCCACCTGCCGGTCGCCTACGAGATGGTCTGGGACCTCGCGGGCGTCGGCCTGGTGCTGCTCCTGCGCCGCTACCTGGGCGCGCCCGAGGGTCGGGTCTTCTGGATCTGGCTCATCACGTACGCGCTCGGACGGTTGGCGTTCGGCTACCTGCGTGTAGGGGACCCGACCCCGTTCCTGGCTCTGCGACAGGATCAGCTGATCGCGCTCGCCGTGCTCCTGGTCGGCAGCCTCGCGCTCGCGCTCCTCCAGCTCGGCGTGCTGCGCCTGCCGCGCCGCACGTCCCCTCCGGTCCCCGCTGCGGAAGGATCGCCCGAAGCCTGATAGAGATCCCATTCTCGCCAGACCTCGTCGTGGGTCCGGTGCGTATCGCGTGGCACTCGGTCTTCTCGTTCGTCGGATCCCTCGTGGCGGCGCTCGTGGCGGTCCGTCTCTCGCGCACCCTCATCCGCGACGACCGCGTCTGGATCTACGCCATCGCCGTGCTCCTCGGCGGACTCGTCACCGCGCGCATCGGCCACGTCATCGACAACTGGCCGGACTTCGCGGGCGACCTCTGGCGGATCCCCTTCGCCGGCGGCGGGATCGCGGTGACAGCGGCGCCGATCGGATCAGCCATCACCGGAGTGCTCGTCGCGCGGCGCCTGCGCCTGCCCGTTGGCTTCATGCTCGACGTCGCGGGCCTCGGGATCGTGGTCGGGCTGGCCATCGGCCGCCTCGGAGATGTCATCAACGGCGAGCACCACGCCGTCGCCTGCGAGGGTCTCGCGTGGTGCGTCCGCTACACGCATCCCGACACGCTCGGGCAGGCGATAGGTGTGCACCCGGTGGTCGTCTACGACGCCATCTGGGATCTCGTGATCTTCGCCGTCGCCTACTGCTACTGGCGGCGGGTGCGCGGTCGCCCGCCCGAGGGGCGGGCGTGGCTGCTCGTCCTGGGTCTGTACGGCGCCGGCCGCTTCGTCAGCTCGTTCCTGCGCCTCGACCCCATCCTCTTCGCGGGCCTCCAGGAGGCCCAGATCCTGGGGCTGGCATACGCGCTGGTCGCCTTCCCCGTCATCTTGGCCCACGAGCGACGCCGATGACTCGGCGTCGAGCAGGTGTTCGGTATCCGCCCAAGCTACGGAGCCCTCTTCCCCTGGAGCCCCTCCGCCGCTAAACTGACGTACGAAAAGCGGCACAGCTCGAAAAAGTGGGGAGCGAGGCCGGGGACCGTATCGATCCGGTGTCCCGGGCCTGTGGCACATAGAGAGGACCCGAGCCATGAAGGAATGGATCGTCTGCGAGGACAACTGCCTCAAGTGCAGCTACGGCGCGACCCTCGATTGCGACGGTGACTGTCCCCGCTGCCCGCGCAACACGTACTGCCCCTGCGTGACCTTCGTTTCCTTCTCGGCCGGCAAGCTGGCCCCGGTCGTCACGCCGATGACGACCTCCTTCGAACGACCCCGGAAGCGCTGAACCTTGTCGCTCGACCAGGCGGCGCTCGCGCAGCTGCGCGAGCGGATAGACCGCATGACGGTGTTCCTTTGACCTCCCCAAGCTTCGCGACGAGGTCACCCGCCTAGAGGCGGAAGCGACCCGACCCGACCTCTGGTCCGACCGCGACCACGCGCTCACCACCATGAAGCGCCTCGACGCGGCGCGCGAGCGCGTCACCCTCTGGGACGGATTCCGGAAGCGCGTATCCGACATCGCCGAGCTCTCGTCCCTGGCGGACCAGGACGCCGCGCTCGCGACGGAGCTCGAGCGTGAGCTGGCGCAGCTCGCGGCCGAGGTCGACCGCGCCTCGATCGAGGCCCAGCTCGGCGGGCCGTACGACCAGCGGGACGCGGTCCTGAGCATCTCCGCGGGTGTCGGCGGGACGGACGCCGCGGACTGGACCGAGATGCTCATGCGCATGTACCTGCGCTGGGCCGAGCGGCGCGGCTGGCGGGCGCGGATCCTCGACCAGACACCCGGCGAAGAGGCCGGCCTCAAGAGCGTCGCGCTCTCTATCGAAGGCCCCTATGCCTACGGCTACCTCAAGACCGAGCGCGGTACGCATCGTCTCGTGCGCATCTCGCCGTTCGACTTCCAGAAGCGGCGCCAGACCTCGTTCGCGCTGGTGGATCCCATGCCGCAGGTCGAGACGGACACCGAGGTCGAGATCCGGCCCGACGACATCAAGATCGACACCTACCGTTCCGCCGGCGCCGGCGGGCAGAACGTGAACAAGGTGGAGACGGCGGTCCGTATCACGCATCTACCGACCGGGATCATTGCCGCCTGCCAGACGGAGCGCTCGCAGCTCCAGAACCGCGAGACCGCGATGAAGATGCTCCGCGCGAAGCTCCTCGAGCGGCGCATCCTGGAGCAGGAGGCGGAGGCGGCCGGGATCCGCGGGATCATGCGCGCCGCCGACTGGGGAAGCCAGATCCGCTCGTACGTCCTACACCCATACACCCTCGTCAAGGATCACCGGACCGGCGTCGAGGTGGGAGACACCCAGCGAGTGCTTGACGGCGACATCGACGGGTTCATCGAGGCGGCGCTGTCGCAGGAGGCACCGGCGGGCTAAGCGGGCCGCCGCTGGCATCAACCCTGCTCCACCAAGGTCAAAGCGCTACGGAGGACGAGACATGAAGGTCAAGGATCTCAAGAACATCAAGGATCTGCGCGACCTACGCGAGATGGACCGTGGCGAGGTGGTCGAGTTGTTCGACGAGCTTCGGACGATCGCATCGAAGAGCGCGACCGAGCTGCTCGGCACTGGCAAGAAGAGCGCGCGACACGCGATCGGCGCTCCGGACGAGGGTGCGGTCCGCTTCGCGCTCCTGGGCGGGATCGCCATCGGCGTGATCGTCGGGGCGATGATCGCGCTGGTGTTCTCACCCTTCTCGGTCGAAGCGCGCGAGCGGCTCACCAAAGAGGTCGGCCGAGTCCGCGATCGTGCGACCGTGAAGCACGGGAGCCAGAACGGCGGAAGCCTCTACCCGCTCGAGGAGGCGCCGGAAACGGTCCGCTCGCCGCGCACAGGCGCGCCCGAAGGAACGCCGACCGCCTAGGCCCGCGGCCGCTCCCGGACCGTCCGGGGGATCCCGGCGGTCTCGACGTCGACGTCGCCCGGACGCCGATAACCCGCCTGGGTCGCGGCGACATCGAGGTCCATCGTGGCGACGTCCTCCGCGACCAGGCGCACTGCCGAGGCCGGCGCGTACGAGGGCACTGCCTTGACGTAGCCATGGCACCGCTCGCACACGTCCACCCGCTCCGCGGAGCCGCTGGCCTGCAGTACGCGCAGCGTCCGGTGATCGTCGTTCCCGCAGTACGGGCAGAGAAGGACGAACCACGTCCAATCGGTGCCGCAGCGGACGCACCGCAGATGCCGGCGCTTCTCCGATCCGACGAGTTCGGCCAGCCCGGGCCACGCGCCGCAGACGGGGCAGTAGCCGCGCTCCCACACATCGATGTCTGTTAGCGCTCCCAGGATCCGCGCCGTCTCCCATAGGAACGGCTGGAGCGCAAGGTCGATCATGCGCGCGAGCGCGTCCGGGTCCGCGTCGAGCCCGCTCGCCGCGGTCTCGATGGGCCCATGCTCGCCGCTGAGCGCGGCCTCGAGCAGCTCGGTCAGGTCGATCTCCGTCCGCGCGACGATCTCCGCCGTGCGCTGGGCTGCGCTTCCGAGCTCCGTGGTCTCGGCGAGGTTCTTCGCGATCCGCCGCAGCTCGACGAGCGCGGCCTCCGTGTCAATTGAGATCCGCCCTGCTTGCAGGAGCGGCGTACCCTCGGCGATCGCTTGCGCTGCCGCCGCCGCGGTCAGGTCGATCGCGACGTCGGGAGCCTGCTCCTCCGCCATTCCAGCCAGCCGTTCGTCGTGGAATGCCGCAATAGGACCGAGGCCCGCGTCACCTCCGGCGATCTCTCGCCAGCGGGCGCGGGCCTCGTCGATCTCGTTGCGAGTGGGCAGGACCGCGGTCTAGTTGGCCACCGCCGCCAGGGCGGAGTGAAGTAGCGACCAGCGGAACGCCAGCACTCCGACGAGCACCACCGTTCCGACGACCGCGAGCTGCGACAGCGAAACGCGCGAGAACGCCAGGCGAGGCCCGGCGAGCGTCACGAGCGGGTAGAGGATCGCCAGCCCGACAACGCCGACCCAGAACAGCGGAGCGACCAGGTCGGTCATCGACCCGATGAGTGGGCCGGCCTGGCCCAGCGCCGACAGGTTGCCGACGAACAGTGCCACCAGGATCCCGGAGACCACGGCCGTGCCTATCAGGCCCGAGCGCACCGCGCCGGCCGTCTGTGGAGCACGCATGCGATCTGCCACGATCCCGGCGACGGCGAAGCCGCCCAGGGCACTGAAGGCAACGTAGAGCGCGCCGAGTAGGTACGTGTCGGCCCAGACGTTCTGGTTCGTCACGTTGAGGAGCACGCCGCTGTATGCGCCCGTCGCCAGGGCGAACAGCGCGGTGATGATCATGCCGATGGGGTTGTGCGCGAGCATCTCGACGAGGCCGGGCAGGATCCGGAGCCGCCGCGTGTGCAGCAGGGCGTCTAGGAAGGGGACGACGGTGAGGGCGCCGAAGACCAGGATGAGGTAGGTCCCCCAGTTCATCGGCGAATCCGGATTGAACATGAGCGGGCCGGGGCGCTCGGCGGCCGAGGGGTGCGTGAACACCAGGTTCATGAAGCGCCCCGGCTGCCCCAGATCGACGATGAGCAGGATCCCGACGAGCAGCATGAGCGGGAGCGGGAGGAAGCCCAGGCGCGCCGCGACCTCACGGTCCTGCGCGTTTCCGGCGATGTTCGCGAGCGCGATGAAGAACATGATGCCCGCGGCGAGACCCGCCGCGAACATCTCGAGCGTGAGCATCCAGTTGGCCCAGTGGGGCTCGATGACGTAGTTGGTGATCATCTCGTTCCCCCTAAGCCCGCGCCGCCGCGACCGCTTCCATACGGCGCCGGCGGAAGGCGGCCAGGCCCGTGACACCGAGGACGGCTGCCGAGATCAGGGCCACTCCCGCCGAGGGGTTCATGTTCCGCTGCGGGAGCTGCGGCGCGCTCGGGAGGCTGTAGACCTCCGGCTTGTCCAGGAGGAGGTAGAAGACGTTGAGCCCTCCGACGACCTCCATGTCCGAGACGGCGGCGCCCTTGTTGGGACCCTGCGTGATGGTGCCACGGTTGCCGAGGTCCCAGCCGTAGATGTAGGCGTCCGACTTGCCTTGCGCGTGCAGCGCTCGCACGCGGTCCGCGGCGATGAGCTTCAGATCGTCCACGTTGCCGAACGTGAGCGATGAGGTGGGGCAGGCCTTGGCGCACGCGGTGCCCTCCCCGTCCTCCAGGCGGTCCTGGCAGAGGATGCATTTGTTCACGCGACCGGTCCGCTTGTTGAAGTCGATGACCCCGAAGGGGCACGCGCCCACGCAGTAGCGGCAGCCGATGCAGACGTCCTGGCGGATGTCCACGGAGCCGAACTGCGTGCGGTAGAGAGCGCCGGTCGGGCAGACTTCGAGGCAGCCGGCCTGCTCGCAGTGCTTGCAGGAGTCGCTCATCATCAGCCAGCGCGCATCGGACCTGTTCTGGTCCTCGCTGAACTGCTCGATGAACTTCACGTGCCGCCAGTTGGTGCTGGAAAGGTGCCCCGTGTTGTCGTACGAGTTGGCGGTGAAGGCGCGGTGCTCGCGCACCGCCGCCTCGTCCTCCATCGGAAGCTCGTTCCACTGCTTGCAGGCCACCTGGCAGGCCTTGCACCCGGTGCAGAGGGTCGTGTCTACGAACATGCCCTTGGTGGCCATTAGCGTGCCCTCCCCTTCCTGATATCGGCGGTGAAGGCCTTGCCCTCGTGGATCGAGACGTTCGGGTCACCGACCAGAGCGGTGACGTTGTTGGCGACGTCGCTCGTAGCGATGCCCATGTAGCCCCAGTGCCACGGCATGCCGATCTGGTGGAGCGTCTTGCCGTCGATGGTGAAGGGCCGCATGCGGCGGGTGACCAGAGCGCGGGCCTCGGTGCTGCCCCGCTCGGTCGTGACCGTGACGTACTCGCCGTTGACGATGTCCTTCTCGGCCGCCAGCTCTGGTGACAGCTCGACGAAGAGGTCGGGCATCAGCTCCGCCAGCCACGGGAGCCAGCGGCTCATCACGCCGGAGAGGTGGTGCTCCGTCAGGCGGTAGGTGGTGATCACGAGCGGGAACTGCGCTCCGGCGTACTCGTTGTATTTGTTCCCCTCGACCTCGAAGATCTTGGTGACCGGGTTGCGGTCCTGCTTGTACAGGAGGTTCTTGACGGGCGACTCCCAGGGCTCGTAGTGCGTCGGGAGCGGCCCGTCGACGAGGCCGACCGGTGCGAACAGCCAGCCCTTTCCGTCCGTCTTGAGCAGGAACGGGTCGCGCCCGCTGTGGAAGCCGATGCCGATCCCCGTGGCGTTCGCCGCGGTGCCCGGCGCCTTGGTCGGAGCGAAGTCGATGCCGTCGCCGGCGTCGTTCTTCCAGGTCGGCGGCGTCGCCCTGGCGTCCCAGTACGTGAACTTCTTGCGGTCGGACCAGGGGTTGCCGTCCGGGTCCGCCGACGCGCGGTTGTAGAGCTGCTTGCGGTTGCCCGGCCACGCCCAGCCCCAATTGGGGCTGACCCAGCCGTCGTTCTTGCCGGGCGTCATGCGCGCCCGGTTCACGACCGATCCGTTGATGAACTGCAGGGCGCCGGTGTAGATCCAGGCCCCGGCCGCGGTCTTGCCGTCGCTGGTGAGCGCGGCGAACGTGTTCAGCGGATTCCCGGTCGCCACGTCGAAGCCGTTGATCTCCTTGAAGATCTTGAGGGCGGACGGCTCGTCCTTCGCCTTCCACTTCGCGACCTCTTCGGGATCCGGCTCGTAATCGAGCGTCATGTTCAGGATGGCTTGGTTCCTGTTCGCGGTGGAGCCCGCGTAGCGCTCCTTCAGCTTCTTGCCGAGCTTGTACCAGAAGTAGAGGTCGCTTCGCGCCTGGCCCGGCGGGTCCGCGGCCTTGTCGTGCCACTGGATCGTCCGCGCGGTCTGGGTCATCGTGCCGTCCTTCTCGGCGATGTGCGCCGCGGGCAGGAACCAGACCTCGGTCTTGACGTCGCTCGGCGTCGAGCCGGCGACCTCCTTCCAGAACGCGGCGGACTCGGTCTCGTAGAAGTCGAGCACCACGAGCCACTCCAGCTTGCGCATCGCGGCCCGCTGGAACTGGGAGTTCAGGCTGGTCGCCGGGTTCTGACCCGTGAGGATCATCCCCTTGATCTTGCCCTGGTTCATCTCGACGAAGACCGGCATGTGGCTGTGGTCGCCGGTGATCTTCGGCAGCCAGTCGTAGCCGTAGTCGTTGTCAGCGGTGGCCGCGGCTCCGAACCACGCCTTCAGCTGGCTGACGACGTACGCCGGCGTGTTCGACCAGAACGACGTGGGCTGCGTCTCGGCGAGGATGTAGTCGCGCAGCGAGTCGTGCGGCCGCCGCGCGCTCGGCGTGTTCAGGTAGCCGGGGTGCACGTGGTAGAGGCTCGCGATGTCCGTCGAGCCCTGGATGGTGGCGTGGCCGCGGAGGGCCATGATCCCGGCGCCCGGCCGTCCGACGTTCCCGAGGAGCAGCTGGACCATGCCGGCGGTGCGGATGAGCTGGACGCCGGTCGTGTGCTGGGTCCAGCCGACCGCGTAAACGAATGCGCCGGTCTTGTCTCTCCCGGAGTTGGCGGTGATCGTCTCGGCGATCCGCAGGAACAGCTCCTTCGGCGTGCCGCAGACGCGCTCGACCATCTCGGGCGTGTAGCGGGCGTAGTGCTTCTTGAGGATGTTGAAGACCGTGTTGGGGCTCTGTAGCGAGCGGTCCTCGAGCGGCTGGCCCGGGAGACGGTTCGCGATCAGGGTCGCGAAGTTCGCGCCCTTGACGCTCGCCCCGAGAGGGCCGGCCGGCGGCTCAGCGACGCGTGCCGGTGCGGCACCCCGCTGGTACTGCCAGGTCGCGTTGTCGTATGCACGCGTCTCGGCGTTGTAGCCCGAGAAGAACCCGTCGCCCTCCTCGGTGTCCTTGTAGCCCGCGTTGATGAGGGTCGCGGCGTTCGTGTAGTTGATCATGTACTCGAGGAAGTACTTCTTCTCGGTGAGGATGTAGTTGATCAGGCC
>CAZTAI010000026.1:0-13795 GCA_964611555.1 uncultured Chloroflexota bacterium
GAGGGCACGCCGGAAGAGGTCGCCAAGGTGCGGCGCTCCTTCACCGGCCAGTTCCTGCGTGAGCTGCTCAAGGAGGGTCGGCTCTCCGGAGTTCGTCGCGATCTCGCCGGGGTGGCGAGCTGAACCCGGTCGATCTCCTCATCGTCGCGATCGTCGTGCTGGCGGTGGTCGGCGGGATCCGCTCGGGCTTCATCGCGACCCTCTACGGGCTGGTGAGCTGGATCGTCTCGCTGCTGCTGGCCTTCGCGACGCTCGCGGCCGCCGCCGAGATCGTCGTGGAGCTGACCGGCATCGCGGCGCCCGCCGCGCGGGCCGTCGGCTTCATCGTCGTGCTACTCGCGATCGAGGGGCTCTTCGCGGTGGCTGCGCGCTTCGTGGTCTCGCCACTGATCCAGTCGGTGCACGCGACAAGGGCGGGTGCGATGGTCGACCGGGCCTTGGGCGTGATCCCCTCGGTGCTGCGTGCCCTCGTCGTCACCGCGATCGGCCTCGCGGCGCTGCTGGTCCTCCCGGTCGGGAACGACGTGCGCGGCGCCATCGACGGATCACGGCTGGGCAGAGCGCTCGTCTCCGAGGTGGCCGCGGTGCAGCCATACCTCGGACAGCTCCTCGGGAGCGACGCGGGTGCGCTCTTCGTCACGAAGATCAGCGCCGACCAGCAGCAACAGCTCGACCTGCCGGACGACCTGGACCTCGAGGCCGACCCGCAGGCAGAGGCCCAGATGCTCCAGCTGGTGAACGAGGCGCGCGCCGAGGTCGGGCTGCGTCCTCTGTCGCTCGACCCGCGGCTGGTGCCGATCGGCCGCGGGCACTCGGAGGAGATGTTCCGGCTGCGGTACTTCGGGCACACGTCACCGGTCACGGGAAGCCCGTTCGATCGCATAGAGGCCGCCGGCGTCGAGTACTCGCGGGCCGGCGAGAACCTGGCCTACGCGCAGTCGGTCGCCGTCGCGCACCGGGGGCTCATGGAAAGCCCCGGCCACCGCGCCAACATCCTGCGCCGCGAGTTCACGCGCATCGGCATCGGCGTGATCTCCGCGGGACCCTACGGGCGGATGTTCACGCAGGTCTTCCTAACTCCGCCGTGACAGCCGGACCCTTCGTGACCGAGTGGTGGATCTTCGGCTTCCTGGTCGGACCGTCGCGGCTGCTGTCCGCCGTAAGCCTGAGCCGCTCGACGCGCCAGGTCTCGCAGGTCGTGGGACCGCGGGCTTCGTCCTGGTCGTCCTCGCGGTGATCGCCGTCGCCGTCCCTCAGCTCCGCAGCGTCGACACCTGAACCTCCACTCCGCGAGAGCGGTAATGGCGCCACGTAAGACTTCGATAAGACCGTGGCCGGTGAGGGAGTGGGACGGCGAGCGGTGACTAGACTCGACCCGTGATCAGAGCGGTCCGTCCGTGGGTCCTCGTGTTCGTCATCGCCTTCCTGCTCAGCTTCGTCGTGACGGCGCTCGGCTCCGGGCTGATCGAGGAGAAGGCCGTCTTCGGCACGCGCGAGTCCGCGGCCGCCCGCCGTTACATGATCAGCCTCCTCGAGAACGAGCCCCAGACGCTGATCGCGCTCACCCCCAGGACCGACGTCGTCAACCGGGCGATGCAGTTCGCCCAAGCGGAGGTCGCGCAGGGTCAGGTCACCGTCAATTCAATGACGTATCTGGGCGGTCGCAACACCGGCGCGCTGAGCGTCCACTCCTACGCCCTGGAGCTGCGCAATCCCGACGGCCAGCTGCAGTTCTTTCCGCTCGCTCTGACCCTGGTCGAGGGCAAGGTCATTCGTCGTGAATAGGGCGTCGGCGATGCTCGGGCTATTCGTCTTCGCTATCGGGCTGACACTCGGTGCGGTCGCGGCCCAGTTCGCGAACCCGGCACCTCCCGAGAGTCCCTGGAACGTGTTGCCTTCCGTGCCTGAGCCGGCCGCGTCGGCGCAGATCGCCTCGATGCTCGTATCGGACAACGCCCAAGCACTCGCTGATGCGCTCGAGCTCGAGCTCCTCCAGCGGTTGGCTCAGTCGATAGATCCACTGCAGGACATCGATGAGGTCTCTTTCACGGGTGCCACCGCAAGGGGAGGGGATATCCTCTCCTCGTACGTCGCTGCGGGCCGTGATGGCTCGGGTCAGCGCTTCATCGTCGGGGTCGTCTTCCGTGTCCGCGATGGGAAAGTGATAGGTGTGAATTGAGCCAGACCGTCTCACCCGTCCCTCAGGGCGGAGCCCCCGTCGACACGGTGCTCGGTCACGGCGCCTACATGTGGGAGCGGAACCGGCGCCGCCTGCTGATCCTCCTGATCGTCCTGACCGCCGCGGTGGTCCTCGTCGGCGTCCGCGGCCTGATCGAGGGCCTCATCGGCCTCATCGCGTCCGCGCCAGGCATGGTCGTCCTGCTCCTCTTCTACGCCTTCGCGATGATCGCCCAGTTCGGCGTGCTCATGTGGTTCCTGTCGCGGCCGCGTATGTACACGGTGACGCCGGACAGCCCGCAGATCGGTCTCTCGTTCGACAACTACCGCGGCCAGCCCGACCTGCTCGACCACGCGAAGAGCACCGTGCGGATCCTCACGGGGATCAAGAAGTTCCGCGACATGGGCGGTGATATCCCGCGCGGGATGCTGCTCGCGGGAGCACCCGGTACCGGGAAGAGCTTCCTCGCCGGCATCATGGCCGCCGAGGCGAACCTGCCGTTCATGTACGTCGATGCGAGCTCGCTCAGCAGCATGTGGATGGGCATGGACGCGCTCATCGTGGTGTCGCTGTTCCGCAAGGCGCGTGGCCTCGCGCGGAAGTACGCGAAGCCCGGCGAGCCGGGCGCGTGCATCCTATTCATCGACGAGCTCGACTCGATCGGCATGTCGCGCGGCGGCGTGCAGGGCGGTCCGATGCAGGGCGGCATGGGCCCCATGGGCATGATGGGCATGCGTGGGATGGCCCTGAACACGATGCTCAACCAGATGGACTCGCTGGGCCAGCACGTCGAGGACCGGACGAAGTACAAATTCCTGCGCTGGCTCGGAGTCATCCGCGGCCCCGTTCCGCCGAAGCCGGCAGTCTTCGTGATCGGCGCGACGAACCGTCCCGACGTCCTCGATCCCGCGCTCATTCGGCCCGGCCGCCTCGACCGCAAGCTCAACGTCTACGTCCCCGACGGCCTGGGCCGCCGCGACATCATCGAGTACTACCTCGGCCTGAAGGCTCACGACCGCAGCATGGACATGGAGCTGCTTGTCGCGGACTCCGTCGGCTGGACGCCCATCGAGATCAAGACGATCGTCAACGAGGCCCTGATCATCGCCCACGACAACGGGCGTGACTTCCTGAACTACCGCGACTGGCTCGCCGCGCGCGACATGCGGCAGCTCGGACTGAAGCAGCCCATCACTCGCATGAGCGCCGAGGACAAGCGCCTCATCGCGTATCACGAGGCGGGCCACGCCGTCGTTGCCCACTACGTGCGCGCGGAGCACCGCATCCTCAAGGCGTCGATCATCCGAATGGGCGACGCGCTTGGCGTCGTTCAGCGCTCCGAGAAAGAGGAGCGGTACACGCGTCAGGCGCGCGAGATCGAGGCCGACATCATGATCGCGGTCGGGTCACGCGCGGTCGAGGAAGTGTTCTTCAACACGAAAATGACCGGTGCCGACTCCGACATGCAGACCGCCACGTCCCTGGCGATGTCCTACTGCGGCCAGCACGGCATGGGCCCCAGCCTGCTCGCGGTGCAGCCGAACGCCATGGGCGGTATCCCGGAGCCCCTGCTGCGCACGGCCGACAAGATGCTCGAGCTGCTCTATGAGGACACGAAGCGGCTCGTCTCGGAGAAGGCGCACGCGGTGCACGCGGTCGCCAATGGCCTCCTCGAGCACGGCGAGCTGATCGGCGAGGAGCTCGACCAGATCTACGCGGCGGTCGAGGAGGCGCATCCCGAGATGACGGCGCCGTTCGTCCGCAAGATCCTCGAGCTGCCCAAGCCCTTCGACGAGCGGTGGCGGCACTGGGAGCCCGTGCCGATCCCGGCCGAGATCGCCGCGACCGGGGGTCCGCTGAAGGGGTCCTAGCCAGCCGACCGCCCGGCGGGTCTCGCGAACGTGTGCCCTCGCTCGCAGACGAGCACTGTGTCTCGCACCGTCCTCTGGCCTTCGACGCGCGTGCGCTCCTCCGCGCTGAACTTCTCCGTACCGCACCGCGGGCAGACCTCGGTCGCCTTCGGCGGCGTGGGCTCCGCGGCGGCCGCCTGCTTCGGCGCAGCCTTCCCGGCGGTCTTGCGCGCTCGGTCCGCCATCAGTGCTGACCTCCATCGATGACCTTCGGCCTCACCCAGTCGACCGGGACATCGACGAAGCGGCGGTCGAGATCGGCCGTGGCGCTACAGCCGAGCAGCTTGAGCGTGCGGATCACGTCGCTCCGGAGGATGTCGATCGCTCGAGCGACACCGGGCCCGCCGGCGGCCCCGAGCCCGTACGCGTACGCGCGGCCGACGAGCACCGCCTTCGCGCCGAGGCACAGAGCCTTCACTACGTCGCTGCCGCGCCGGATGCCGCCGTCCATCAGGACCTCGATGCGTCCGTCCACGGCGGCGACGATCTCGGGCAGCAGGCGGAAGGTCGCGGCGACGCCGTCGAGCTGCCGGCCGCCGTGGTTCGAGACGACGATCGCGTCGGCGCCCTCGTCGATGGCGCGCAGCGCATCTTCGGCCGTCTGGACGCCCTTCATGACGATCGGGCCGTCCCACACATCGCGGATCCAGGCGAGGTCAGCCCACTTCACTGCCGCTCGCTCGAGCGCCGCTCCGACATCCACGTAGCGCATCGGCCCGTCGGCGAGCACGACGTTGGGGAACCTCATCAGGCCGCCGTCCAGCAGGAACGAAATGAGCCATGAGGGGCGCAGCAGGAACTGGGGTCCAAAGCGCAGCTTCGCCAGCGGACCGCCACCGACCAGCTGCGGGATGCCGCTGCGGAAGTCGCGCTCGCGCAGCCCGGCCACCGCCGTGTCCATCGTGACGAGCAGCGCGGAGTAGCCGGCCGCGCGAGCACGCGCGATCCCCATCCGCGCGACATCCCGCCCGCCCGCGAGGTACAGCTGGTACCAGAGCGGGCCATCCGACCCGGCGCGGACCTCCTCGACGCTGGAGCCCGCGAAGGTCGATAGCGAATATGCCGTCCCCGCGGCGGCCGCCTCCCTCGCCGCGACGACCTCCCCGCGCGGCCAGAACAGTCGAGTGCTCCCAACGGGCGCGAGTGCGAAAGGAAGCGCCAGCCGCGACCCGAGGACCGTCGTGCTCAGGTCACACTGGGCGATCTCGACGGCCCCGCGCGGCCGCAGCGTCACCTGGTCGAACCCGCGCATGTTCTCCCGCATCGTGACCTCGTCCTCGGCGCCGCCGTCGATGTAGTCGAAGACGGCGCGTGGCAGACGCCGCTTGGCCAGCCGCCGCAGGTCGGCGATGTTGAGCACGTCGTGTGCGTTGAGCGCCGCGGTCATCTCACGAGAAGACCGTCGTGCGGAGCCAGATGTCCGCTGCGGCGACCAGCATCGTGATGAGCGTGGCGGGCACTCCGTACCGGAGGTACTGCACGAAGGTGATCGGGTAGCCACGCGACTCGCTCATGCTCGCGACGACGACGTTGGCCGAAGCGCCGATCACCGTCGCGTTGCCGCCGAAGTCCGCGCCGAGGACGAGCGCCCAGATCACGGGCTCTATGTCCATTACGGTGCCCATCTCCTGGACCAGCGGGATCATCGTCGCCGTGTAGGGGATGTTGTCGACGACCGCCGAGAGCACGGCGCTCATCCAGAGCACCAGCATGGCCGCGGCACCGCTGTTCCCCCCCGTCAGGCCGATCGCCGCCTGGGCGATGTTGCTGATGATGCCGACCTCCACGACCGCGCCGACCAGGATGAAGAGGCCGACGAAGAAGAAGAGCGTCGGCCACTCCACGGTCTTGAGGACCTCGTGGACGTCCTCGCCCGCCACGATCATGAGGACCACCGCGCCGGTCAGCGCGATGGTGGCCGCCTCGAGGCCCAGCGGGCGGGCCAGGAGGAATCCGACGATCGTGGCGGCCATCACCGCCAGCGACTTCCGCATCAGCGGAACGTCGGTGATCCTGCGCTCCTCGCGCACGAGTCGCTCGATGTCCTCGGGTTCGAGAGCCGTCACGATCGCGGCGAGGTCCCTCGCGAAGATCCAGCGCGCCGCGATGAGATAGACGACGAGCGCGACGATGACCACCGGGGTCAGGTTCACGATGAAGTCGTTGAAGTCCTTGTCGAACGCGCTGCCCACCAGGATGTTCGGCGGGTCTCCGATCAGCGTCGCGGTGCCGCCGATGTTCGACGCCAGGACCATGGAGATGAGGAACGGTACCGGCGAGGCGCCGAGGCGCTGCGCGACGAAGAACGTGATGGGCGTGAGCAGCACCACCGTCGTGACGTTGTCCAGGAACGCGCTCAGGACCGCGGTGATGATCGCCGTCAGCACCAGGAGGCGGTAGGGACGCCCGCCCGCCCGCCGCACAGCCTCGACGGCGAGCCACTGGAACACCCCGGTCTTGGCCATGATGTTCGCGATGATCATCATCCCGGCGAGCAGGAAGATCACGTTGAGATCGACGTGCTCGAATGCCGTGTGCTGGTCGACGACGCCCAGGATCATCACGATCGAGGCGCCCAGAAGGGCCGCCAGGGTGCGGTGGATGCGCTCGGTCACGATCAGCGCGTAGATGGCGAGGAACGTCCCGCCCGCGAGGAGTTGTTCGGTCACGCGTACGCGCGGTCGAGCAGATCGATGAGGTGCACCACCTCGGTCCTTAGACCCGCGGAGCGCATCCCGGACTGAAGCTGCATCAGGCAGCCCGGGTTGGCGGTCACGAGAAGGTCTGCGTTGGCGCGCTTCACGTGCTCCATCTTCCGATCGAGGAGCCTACGGGAGAGGTCCGGGTGCGTCACGTTGTAGATGCCGG
This sequence comes from uncultured Chloroflexota bacterium, assembly GCA_964611555.1. GTDB lineage: Bacteria > Chloroflexota > Limnocylindria > P2-11E > P2-11E > GWC2-70-10. Next base: position 6,958 of record CAZTAI010000026.1, read on the forward strand.
CGCTACCGCAGCACCAGTCCGCCTCCGTCAGCGGGACCATTCGCAGCCCCGGGATCGCCGCTAGCAGCGCCTTGGGCTGAGCGGACACGCCCTGGCCGTGCTGGAGGTGGCAGGGCTCGTCGTACGCGGCGGTGGCCTCGATGCGGCCGGGCTGCGCCACGAGTCCTCTGTCGCCGAGTAGCTCGGTCGCATCCTTCACCCTCGCGCTGAAGCGCTCCGCGCGCTCTGACCACGCCGGATCGTCCTTGAGGAGCCAGCCGTACTCCTTCAGGTTCGCGCCGCAACCCGCGGCGTTGACGACGATCGCCTCGACGTCGAGACCCTCGAGGCCGGCGATGTTGCGCTTGGCCAGATCCCGGCCGCCGTCCCGCTCGCCGGCGTGGACGTGCAGCGCGCCGCAGCAGGTCTGCGCCTCAGGGACGAGCACGTCGAAGCCATTCCGAGCGAGAACGCGCGCGGTGGCCGCGTTGGTCGCACCGAAAGCCGCGCGCATCACGCAGCCTTGGAAGAGCGCGACCGTGCCGCGCCGCTCGCCGACCGCCGGCACGACCGCGGGCAACGCCGCCGACGAGACGCTGTTGGGTGCGAGGTCCATCATTCCCGCGAGCCGCCGGGCCAGGGGGATCCGCACTCCCACAACGCGCAGGACGACCCGCGCGCCGAGCGTCCGCGCCAGAGCCGTCAGCCGCGCGAAGGCCGCCAGGCGCCGGTGGTGCGGCAGGAGCTGATCGAAAGCGAGCCAGCGGACGAGGCGTTCGAGCCGCGGCCTTGGTCGCGACCGCTCGACCTGCGAGCGCGCCGCCTCGACGAGCTTCCCGAAGTGGACGCCCGAAGGGCACGCGGTCTCGCACGCGCGGCAGTCGAGGCAGCCGAAGAGGTGCTCCTCGAACGCGGGCGCGCTCGGCGCGATCCGCCCTTCCCAGGCGTTCTTCATCAGGCGGATGCGGCCGCGCGGCGAGTCCATCTCGACCCCGAGCACGGCATACGTCGGGCACGTTGGGAGGCAGAACCCGCAATGCACGCAGGCCTGTATGAGGTCCTGTGCGGGAGCGTCTCCTTCGAGGTACGCGCTGAAGCGGATCGGAGTCGTCGTGGTCACCGCACGATCCCCCGGCCCGGCTCGAGCGTGCCGAGCGGGTCGAAGGCGAGCCTGATGCGCGCCATCAGGAAGTCGCCACCGGGCGGTGCTCCCCATGCGGACACGCGGTCGCGGAGTGTCGCGTCCCGACGCTCGATCCGCGCGCACCCGCCTACGGAGCGGGCGCCGGCCACCAGCGTGTCCGCACCGAGGATCACCGCGGCATCCTCGCCTCGCAGGTGGATACGCACCATGCCAGTGCCGGCATCGGCGACGCAGCGTTCGAACGCCTCCAGCGCCGTCGCCGCATCCACGAACGAGCGCTGTGCCGCGAGAGGCAGCGACGCCCGCACCAGGACGCCGTCGCCTGCGGTGGCCGGAAGGTCGCGCAGCGGACCGAGGACAGCTTCGGCGCTCTCACCGCGATCGACCGCCGCCGTGTTGCGATCGGCGGCGCTGCCGGTCTCGAGCATCGCGCGCTCGACGGCCGCGGGCTCGCCCTCGGCTGCCACGACCGCGGTCCACGCGCGGCGTGTTCCGTCCACCACGAGCGCGGATGGCCTGATCGGGGTGCGCAGGAGCGCGTCGGCGATGGCGAAGGCGTCGGCAGCGCGAGCGCAGCGTGCGACGGCGACCGCACGCGCCCGGGGCAGAGGCAAGACCTTGAGCGTGATCTCCGTGATGACACCCAGCGTCCCCATTGAGCCGATCAGCAGCTTGTTCAGGTCGTATCCGGCCACGTTCTTGACCACGCGTCCGCCCGAATGCGCCACGGTCCCGTCGGGTAGCGCCGTTGTCGTGCCGATGACCAGGTGCCGAACGCCGCCGTAGCGCAGGCGCCCGAACCCGTTGCTGTTCGCGGCGACGATGCCGCCGACCGTAGCCGCGGCGCTATGCGGGGGATCGAGCGGTACGTGCTGTCCGGTCGCGTGGAGCGCCGCCTGGAGATCCGCGAAGCGCGTGCCTGCGCGCACGGTAACGGTCAGGTCGGCCGGAACGTGGTCGACGACGCCCGTTAGGGCGGTCGTCTGGACCACCGCGTCGGCGGGCGTGAGCTCGCCGAGGTAGTCCTTCGTGCCCGCGCCGCGCACTCGCAGGGTGCGGCGCTCGCGCGCGGCCTCGGCCAGCGCGGCCGCACAGGCATCGGTATCCGTCGGCCGCACCAGTGCCTCGGCCGTCAGGGTCATGAGCGGCGCTTCCGGAGGTCGAACTCACGGCAGCGGGAGGGGGTGGGGAAGAGCTTGCCCGGGTTCATGAGCCCGTCGGGGTCCCAGGCCGTCTTGACCCGCCGCATCGCCGCGAGGTCCTCTTCGGAGAACTGGAGCGGCATGTAGCAGTTCTTCTCCATGCCGACGCCGTGCTCGCCTGTCAGCGATCCACCGGCGGCGATGCAGGCCTCGATGATCTCGAGACCAGCCGCCTGCACTCGCTTCAGCTCTCCGTCCCCCGCGCTCCCGTTGAAGAGGATCAGGGGATGGAGGTTCCCGTCGCCGGCGTGGAACACGTTGGCGATGCGCACGCCGTACCGCTCGCCTACCTCGCGGATGTGCCGCAGGATCGCGGGCAGGCGCGTCCGCGGGATGACGCCGTCCTGGACGTAGTAGTCGGGTGCGAGGCGGCCCATGGCCGCGAACGCGCCCTTTCGGCCGGCCCATAGCCGGTCACGCTCGAGCGCGGTCGCCGCGACCCGCACCGTGGTGGCTCCGTGCTCGCGGCAGATCGCTTCGATCTTCTCGCGCTGCTCGTCGAGGCCTTCGCGGACCCCGTCGACCTCCGCCAGAAGGATCCCGCCGGCGTCCAGTGGATAGCCCGCTCCGACCGACGCCTCGACGGCCTCGGTCGCGAGCTGATCCATCAGCTCGATCGCGGCCGGGACGATGCCCGCGCCGATGATCGCGCTGACGGCCTCGGAGGCCTGGTCCATCTCGGGGAACGCGGCGAGGATCGTGCGCTTGTCCTCGGGCAGGGGCGTCAGCTTCAACGTCATCTCGGTGACCAGACCCAGCGTCCCCTCCGAGCCGACGAAGGCGCCCACCAGGTCGTAGCCCTCGTCCTCGAGAGCCTTGCCGCCCAGGCGCACGACCGTCCCGTCTGCGAGCACGACCTCGACGCCCGTGACGTGGTCCGTCGTGACCCCGTAGGCGAGCGTGTGAGGACCGCCGGAGTTCTCGGCCACGTTCCCGCCGAGGGTGCAGGCCTTCTGGCTGGACGGATCGGGCACGAAGTGCAGCCCGTACGGGGCCGCCGCGGTCGAGAGATGCAGGTTGATGACCCCGGGCTGCGCCACGGCCCGCAGGTTGGGTACGTCGATCTCGAGGATCCTGTTCATCCGCGCGAACGACACGACCACACCGCCGAAGACGGGGATCGCGCCGCCTGAGAGACCCGTGCCGGCGCCGCGCGGGACGATGGGCACGTGGTGCTCGGAGCAGAAGCGCGCGAGCTTCGCTACATCCGCGGTCTCGTTCGGGAGGACGACGGCGTCCGGGGTCGCGGTGTCGACTGCGCCGTCGTACTCATAGAGGAGCAGGTCGTCCGGACGCCACAGGACCTTGTCCGCACCCAGAAGCGACACCAGCCGCGTGCCGAGCTCCGGTCCACGGAGGCCGGAGACGACGGCGTCCGCGACGGTCACGCTCGCGACGCGACGTCGCCCCGCAGCGCCTCCGCGAGCTCCGCGGCGGCGCGCCGCAGTAGCGGTCCGAGCTCCGCCGCCCGCTGGCGGGTCATGCGGCTCGCCGGCGCGGAGAGCGATATGGCGGCGACGGGTGCACCGATCGGACCGACCGGCACCGCGACGCACCTCACGCCCTCGTCGTACTCCTCGTCGTCGATGGCGTACCCGCGTTCGCGTATCTCGTCCAGGGCACGACGCAGCGCCGGCCGCTCGTCGATGGTGCGCATGGTGAATGCGCGGAGCTCGATCCGGTCGATCAGCGCGTCTCGCCTGTCCGGCGACAGCCAGGCCAGGAGCGCCTTGCCCGCGCCCGTGGCGTGCAGCGGGACGCGGTTGCCGATCTGTGTGAAGAGCCGCACGACCTGCGGGCTCGGCGACGTCTCGATGTAGACCGCGGCGATGTCGTCGAGCACGACGAGGTTGCAGGTCTCGCGGGTCTGCTCCGTGAGCCCTCGGAGCACCGGGCGTGCGCGGTGGCGCAGCTCGTTGTACCGGGACCTGCCCTCCGCGAGGGTCGTGAGCTTCGCGCCCGCGAAGTAGCGGCTGGTCTCCGGGTTCTGACGCACGTACCCGCGCCGGAGCAGCGTCGTGAGAAGGCGATGGACGGTGCTCACATGGAGTGAGGTCCGGTTCGCGAGCGAGGTGATCGAGACCTCGCCTTCGGACGCGGCGAGCGCTTCCAGGAGATCCAGCGCTCGATCGACGGACTGGACGCTGCGACGGGCCACCTTGGGGCCCGGGACCGGGGCTGGGCCGCGACCCGTCACCGCCATGACTTTCACCCTCCGCAACCTTCCCTGCGCATAGCGAGATCATAGCGAAGCGGCTTGCCTATGCTGGCCGCATGTCCATTTGCGGTCCCCGAGGCCTATCCGCATGACGGAACAGCGTCGCGAAACGCTCGCCGCCCTGGCCGCCTCACTGCCTGCCGCCCCCGGCGTGTACCTCTTCAAGGACAGACGCGGGCGCGTCCTCTATGTCGGCAAGGCCGACGTCCTCAGGGACCGGGTGCGCAGCTACTTCGGCCCCAGCCTGGACGTCCGGCACGTGCGGATGGTCGAGCGCGCGGAGCGGATCGACCACGTCACGACCGGCAGCATCGCCGAGGCCTTCCTGCTCGAGGCCAACCTCATCAAGCAGCACCGCCCCAGGTACAACATCCGGCTCAAGGACGACAAGTCCTATCCGTACGTGAAGGTCACCCTGGGCGAGGACTTCCCGCGGATCCTGCGCACCCGGCAGCTGGGCGACCGGAAGGCGCGCTACTTCGGCCCCTACGCGAACGCCAAGGCCGTCGATGACACCCTCGATCTCCTGCAGAAGCTCTTCCCGTACCGCACCTGCAAGCTGACGATCGTCGCAGACGGAGAAGAGAAGAGGGGCCGCACGGTCCCGCCGTCGGCACTGCCCGGCGGGCGGCCGTGCCTGCTCTTCCACCTGAAGCGCTGCACCGCGCCCTGCGTCGGCAACGCGGCCGCCCCCGAGTACCGCGAGGCGATCGAGCGCAGCGTGCTGTTCCTCGAGGGCCGCTACGAGCCTCTGGCGCGTGAGCTGCGGAGCGAGATGCGGGTCGCGTCCGACACTCAGCAGTACGAGCGCGCCGCTGAGCTCCGCGACCGGCTGCGCGCCATCGAGCGCACCGTGGAGCGCCAGGAGGTCCATGCGTACGCGGGCGACGACCTCGACGTCTTCGGCGTCGCGGTCGAAGGCGGCGACGCGGCGGTCCAGATCTTCCGCGCGCGCGACGGGAAGATCGTCGGTCGGGATCACTTCTTCCTCGAGGGCTCCGAGGGTGCGACCCAGGGCGAGGTCCTCGCGTCGTTCCTCCGGCAGTACTACTCGTGGGCGACGCCAGGCAGCGCGGACGCCGAGCCGGCGACGGATGCCAAGAGCCCCATCCCGCCCGAGCTCTCGTCACTGGTAGAGATGCCCGAGGCAGCGGATCTCGCGGCGTTCGCCGAGGCGCGCCGCGGCGGGCGCGTGCGGATCCTCGTTCCTCAGCGGGGGAAGAAGCGGCGTCTCGCCGAGCTGGCGATGCAGAACGCGGAAGCGGCGCTGCAGCAGGAGCGCGTGCGCTGGATGGCGGACCGCGGCAAGACCGACGAGGCGCTGCGCGAGCTGCACCTGGCCGTGCGCGAGCATCTCGAGATCGAAGGGCCGCCGCGGCGGATCGAGTGCTACGACGTGAGCCACGTGCAGGGCACCGACGTGGTGAGCTCGATGGTCGTCTTCGAGGAGGGCCGGCCTGCGAAGGACCAGTACCGGCGCTTCCGGTCAAAGGTCACGGACAGGAACGACGACTTCGCGAACATGGGTGACACGATCCGCAGGCGCTTCGGCCGGCACGCGCGCGGCGCCGAGGGGAAGGACTCGTGGCCGCTGCCCGACCTGATCGTCGTCGACGGCGGCAAGGGCCAGCTGAGCGCGGCGCGCGCGGCGCTCTCGGACCTCGGGCTATTGCAGGTGCCGATCATCGCCCTGGCCAAGGAGAAGCGGAGCGTCACGGACGACGGCGATGTCCGCGTCAAGCCGGAAGAGGTGTTCGTGCCGGAGCGCTCCGAGCCGGTGCCGGTCCCACCGGGCAGCCCCGCGTACCACCTGCTCCAGCGCATCCGGGACGAAGCCCACCGGTTCGCGGTCACCTACCACCAGAAGCTCAGGGGCAAGCGGGCGGTGCGCTCCGCGCTCGACGAGATCGAGGGCGTCGGGCCCGCCCGAAAGCGCGCTCTCCTGCGTAAGTTCGGCTCCGTCAGGGGCATCCGCGATGCGTCTGCGGACGAGGTGGCGGCCGTGGCGGGGGTCGGCCGCGGGCTCGCCGAGAGGATCAAAGCCGGGCTCTGACCCCAGACTCATCGTTTTGCGAGATCGGCTACACAACGATGAGATCGGCTTGACGATCGTTGAGGTGGAGCGCAGAACGGTCACATGAGCGAACCGGCGGTCATCGGGCGCTGCCCCATCTGCTCGCACCAGCTGCGGGTCGTGCGCCTGGAGTGCTCGAGCTGCGGCACCAGTCTCCAGGGCAGCTTCTCGCTGGGCCGGTTCCACGCGCTGTCGGCAGAGCAGCTGGAGTTCCTGGACGT
>CAZTAI010000027.1:0-5502 GCA_964611555.1 uncultured Chloroflexota bacterium
ACCGGCCGACGCTGCGCCCGCGGAGGCTGCGCCCGCGGAGGGTGCCGCCGCTCCCGCGAAGCGCGCGCCCCGCAAGACGACGAAGAAGAGCGAGGAGTAGGTGACGACCAACGTGGCCAAGATCGATCCAAAGGACGTTCAGAAGCTCCGCGCGGAGACTGGCGCGGGTGTCATGGACTGCAAGCGCGCGCTCGAAGAGGCCGGCGGGGACCTCGAGCGTGCCCGCGACGTCCTCCGCCAGCGGGGCCTCGCGTCCGCGCAGAAGCGCGCGGCCCGCGAGACGCGCGAGGGCGTGGTCGAGTCGTACATCCATGCTGGCGGTCGCATCGGCGCGCTCGTGGAGCTCAGCAGCGAGACCGACTTCGTGGCCCGGAACCCCGAGTTCCGCCAGCTCGCCAAGGACATCGCGATGCAGATCGCGGCCATGGCGCCGGTGGTCGTCTCGGACGGGGACCTCTCGGCCGACGAGCGCGCGGAGCTGGTCAAGGAGCACGGCGACGAGCAGCGCGCCCTCGAGGCGGCGGTCCTGCTGCGCCAGCCCTACATCCGCGACGGCTCCAAGACGATCGCCGATCTGGTCACGGCGCTCGCCGCTTCGACGGGGGAGAACGTGCGGATCCGCCGCTTCGCGCGCTTCCAGCTTGGAGCATCCTCGTAGGCGATGCGGGGCTAGACTCCCGCGCGAATATGGACCGTAAATACAAGCGCGTCCTGCTCAAGATGAGCGGTGAAGCGCTGCTCGGTGATCGCGCCTTCGGCATCGATCCGCGCTACGTCAGGTACCTTGCGGAAGAGGTGCGCAGCATCCACGATCTCGGGGTCGAGACGGCCATCGTCATCGGCGGCGGCAACTTCCTCCGGGGCGCGGCCGTGGCGGAGCAGGGGGTCGAGGAGGCGACCGCCCATTACATGGGCATGCTGGCCATGATCATCAACGCCCTCGCCCTCCAGTCGCAGCTCGAGGCCGTGGGTCTCGAGACCCGCGTGCAGACCGCCCTGACGATCTCCGAAGTCGCCGAGCCGTACATCCGGCGACGGGCGATCCGGCACCTCGAGAAGGGCCGCGTCGTCGTGTTCGCAGCGGGTACGGGCAATCCGTTCTTCACCAGCGACACCGCGGCCGCCCTCCGCGCGGCGGAGATCGACGCCGAGGTGATCCTCATGGCCAAGAACAAGGTGGACGGGGTGTACGACGCGGATCCCCGCACCGTGCCCGGCGCGAAGAAGTACGAGCGCCTCACCTACCAGGAGATGCTCGAGAAGAAGCTCGGCGTCATGGACCAGACGGCAGCCGCGCTGGCCGCGGAGCGCAAGATCGACATCCTTGTCTTCGACGTCTCCCAGCGCGGCGCGATGAAACGGGTGGTGATGGGCGAGAGCGTCGGCACGCTCGTCCACGCGGGCTAGCCATGCCGCTCGAGGAGATCCTGGTCCAGACCGAGGCGCGCATGAGGAAGGCGCTCGAGGCACTGCGCCGGGAGGTGCAGACCGTGCGCACCGGGCGCGCGACGCCCGCGCTCGTGGAGAACCTGGAGGTCGACGCGTACGGCACGCCGATGCCGCTGATCCAGCTTGCCGCGATCACGGTGCCGGAGCCGCGCCTGATCCAGGTGCAGCCCTGGGACCGCAGCCTGATCCGCGCCATCGAGAAGGCGGTCATGGCGAGCGATCTGGGCATCAACCCTGGCAACGACGGCGCCGTCATTCGGCTGCCCATCCCGATGCTCACCGAGGAGCGGCGCCGTGATCTCGTGAAGCTGCTGCACAAGAAGGTGGAAGAAGGCCGCGTCGAGATCCGCACGCTCCGCCGCCACGCGCACGACGAGATGCGCAAGCAGGAGAAGGACGCCGGCGGATCGGCGGACGAGTTCAAGCGCCTCGAGAAGAGGCTGCAGGACCTGACCGACCGCTACGTCCTTCAGGTGGACGAGGCCGGCGAGGCCAAGGAGAAGGAGATCATCCAGGTCTGACCTTGGATGATCCGCAGGTCCCGACCCACATCGCGGTCGTCATGGACGGCAACCGGCGCTGGGCTCGCCAGCGGCGGCTCCCGGCCCTCGCCGGTCACCGCGCCGGCGTCGAGACCATCCGCCGCACGCTCCGGCACGCGCGCGAGCGCGGCGTCCGCTACCTGACCCTTTACTCGTTCTCGACCGAGAACTGGCGGCGTGAGCCGGCCGAGGTCCAGGGGCTCATGCGCCTGCTCGAGGAGACCATCCTCCGCGAGACCGACACGCTCGTTCGCGACCGTGTGCGACTACGGGTCATCGGCAGGCTGGGGGATCTGTCCGAGGGACTTCGCCGCGCGATCGAGTCCGCCGCGAGAGCCACCGAAGGCGGGACTGACACGATGACGATCGCCTTCAACTACGGCGGGCGGTCAGAGATCGTCGACGCGGTGCGCAAGGTCGTCGCGGACGGCGTTGCCTCCGAGGACGTGACCGAGGAGACGATCGGGCAGCGGCTCTACGCGCCGGACATCCCTGATCCCGACCTGCTGATCCGCACCGGCGGCGAGCTCCGTGTCTCCAACTTCCTGCTTTGGCAGGTGGCCTACGCCGAGATGTGGGCGACGCCCGTCCTGTGGCCCGACTTCGCCGTTGCGGACCTCGACGCGGCGATCACGTCCTACGCATCGCGCGAGAGGCGGTTCGGACGGTGAGAGACCTCCCGCTCCGGACGGCGAGCGCGGTCGTGTACGGGGCAGTCGTGCTCCTGGCGATCTTCGGGCCCCCAGAGCTGTTCTATGCGGTGCTCGCCACGGTCTTCGTGCTCGCTGCGCTGGAGCTCGCTGCGCTTAGGACGGCGGGGATCGCCGCCGCTATCCAGCTGCTCGTGCTCATCGCGGGGATGGCCGCCCTCGTCTGGCTTCGGATCAACAGCGAGAGCATCTTCGGACCGGCCCGCGCCCCCAGCGAGCTGCTCATGACGTTCCTCGCTGTGTGGGCCGCGGACGTATCCGCGTACGCCCTTGGCTCGCGGTTCGGCCGCAACAAGATCACGCCGCGCATCAGCCCGGGTAAGACGTGGGAGGGGACGATCGCGGGCTTCGTCGCGGCGGCTGTGGTCGTGATCCTGTGGAGCAGGCCGTTCCTTGCTCTCCCGGACTGGGCGTTGCCCGTGGCCATCCTCGTCGGGCCGACCGCGTTCGCCGGTGACCTCCTCGAGAGCTGGGTCAAGCGGCGCGCCGGTGTCAAGGACTCGGGCCGACTTATGCCCGGACACGGCGGTGTGCTCGATCGGATCGACTCGCTCGTCGCCGCGGCACCGCTGGTCGCCGGGGCGATGCTGCTAGTCGGTCGGATGGGATGATGGATCGATGAAAGCCACGCGGCTCGCGATCCTCGGCGTAACGGGCTCGATCGGGCAGCAGGCCCTCGACGTCGTGGCGGTACATCCGGACAAGCTGGAGGTCACCAGGTCCGGTCATCGCGGCGACGACCTCGTCGCGCTCGCGACCGCGGACGACGTCGATCTGGTGCTCGTCGCGACGCCCGGGATCGCCGGGCTCGACGCGACGATCGCCGCGCTCGAGGCGGGGAAGGACGTCGCGCTCGCCAACAAGGAGGTGCTCGTCGTCGGCGGGCACCTGGTGCGCGCGCTCGCCGGCGGCGCCGGGAAGCGGCTGCGCCCGGTGGACAGCGAGCACTGCGCCCTCTGGCAGTGCCTCGCGGGCGTGCGCATGGAGGACGTCGCGCGGGTCACGCTCACCGCGTCGGGCGGTCCGTTCCGCGAGACGCGCCTCGACGAGCTCTCGAGCGTCACCGCCGAGCGCGCCCTAAGGCACCCGACGTGGAGCATGGGCCCGAAGGTGACCGTCGACTCGGCCACCCTCGTCAACAAGGGCTACGAGGTCATCGAGGCGCACTGGCTCTACGGGATCCCCTACGACCGCATCGACGTGGTGCTGCATCCCGAAAGCGTCGTCCACGCGCTGGTCGAGCTCGTCGACGGCAGCGTCATCGCGCAGCTCGCCGAGCCCGACATGCGGCTGCCGATCCAGTACGCGCTCCTCTGGGAGCACGAGCGCGGACCGGCGCGTCGCTTGGACCTGACGCGCACGCGCGAGCTGCGGTTCCTGGGCGCCCCGGACATCGAGCGCTACCCGTGCCTCGACGTGGTCCTGCAGGCGGCGCGCAGCGGGGACGCACGTGCGCTCATCGGGCTCTCCGCGGCGGATGAGATCGCGGTCGAGCGCTTCCTCGGCGGCGAGATGACCTTCGGTGAGATCGCAGTGATGCTGCGCCGCGGCGTCGAGATCGCGCGCGGCGCGCCGGGTCAGGCGGCGCCGGACCTGGCGGAGATCCGCGTGATCGACCGCGCCGTGCGCCTTGCCCTCACCGAGGCGACCGCCGGCGTGACGGCCTAGGGATGCTCGACCTCTTCGGTGACATCCGCACGCTCGTCATCTTCCTGGTCACGTTCACGCTGATCATTGCGGTCCACGAATTCGGCCACTACCTGACCGCGCGGCTCCTCGGCATGAAGGTGCTCGAGTTCGCGTTCGGCTTCCCCCCACGCCTCTTCGCCTGGCGCCATGCCGGGATCGACTACAGCCTCAACGCCATCCCGTTCGGCGGGTTCGTCCGCATCCTGGGCCAGGACGACTTCGCGATCCGTCAGCAGGGTGAAGGAGAGCCCGGATCGTTCACCTCGAAGCCCTGGTGGGCCCAGGCGATCGTCCTCGTGGCCGGCGTGACCATGAACTTCGTCCTCGCGCTGGTGGTCCTGACGGCGGCGTTCCTGCTCGGGACAACGGCGCCGACCGGTGAGGTGCGGATCATGGAGGTCAAGCCCGGCTCGCCGGCGGAGGTCGCGGGCGTTCGCGGCGGCGATCTGGTGCGCGAGATCGACGGCACGGTGTTCCGCAGCTCGACGGCGATCGTTTCGTACACCTACCGCCAGGCCGGGCTGACCCGATCCGGGCTGCCCATGGACCCGCCGCGCTCGGCCCTCCCGATCACGCTCGTCGTCGAGCGCGGCGGCCAGCCGATCGCGCCGATCACGGTCACACCCCGGCAGACGCTCCCCGAAGGCGAGGGCCCCATGGGCCTGGTCCTCGAGGACGTCACCGCGCCCGTATCGGTGGCGCCGGTGGAGGCGGTCGGTAGCGCGTGGGCCCTGACGGTGGACGTCGTCGGGCAGATCGCTGCCCTGCCCGGCCAGCTCCTCGGGACCGACGACTCACTTCCGGGAGGTCCGCCTCAGATCGGCGGCCCTATCGAGATCTTCCGCGTCACGGATCAGGTCGCGGAGTTCGGGGTGACCGCCCTGATGCGCTTGGTCGGGGTCCTGTCGATCAACCTGGGCGTCCTGAACATCATCCCGTTCCCGGCGCTCGATGGCGGGCGCCTGCTGTTCGTGCTCATCGGCGGCATCTTCCGCAAGCGCCTGTCGCCGCAGGTCGAGGCCATGATCCACGCCGTGGGCTTCGTACTGCTGCTGGGTCTGCTGGTGCTCGTCTCGATCGCGGACATCCGACGCGTGTTCGGAGAGGGCTAG
>CAZTAI010000027.1:5602-8783 GCA_964611555.1 uncultured Chloroflexota bacterium
AGGTCAACGCGCTCACCAAGGTCTATCGCGTGCACGAGCGCGAGGAAGGTCTCGGCGCGACGCTCCGCTCGGTCTTCAAGCGGCGCTTCCGCGAAGTGCCCGCCGTGACCGAGGTGAGCTTCACGATCGAGCCCGGCGAGGTCGTCGGATTCCTCGGACCCAACGGCGCCGGCAAGACGACGACGCTGAAGATGCTCTCGGGCCTGCTTTACCCGACAGCGGGCGAGGCGCGTGTGGTCGGCCATGTCCCGTGGCGCCGCGATCCGGCGTTCCTTCGCCAGATGACGCTCCTCATGGGTAACCGCAGCCAGCTGGTGTGGGACATCCCCGCATCCGACTCCTTCCGCGTCCTCCAGGAGATCTACGGCTTGCCCGAGGACCGTTACCGCGCGGTGCTCGCCGAGCTGACCGAGCTTCTCGAGCTCGAGCCGCTCCTCCACAAGCCGGTCCGCAACCTCAGCCTCGGGGAGCGCATGAAGGTCGAGTTCGCCGCCGGCCTCCTGCACGCACCGCGCGTCGCCTTCCTGGACGAGCCGACGCTCGGCCTCGACGTTTCCATGCAGACGCGCATCCGGCGCTTCGTCGCCGAGCACAACCGGCGCGTCGGGACGACGATCCTCCTCACCTCTCACTACATGGACGACATCGTGGCGCTGTGCAAGCGCGTGCTGGTCATCCACCACGGCAAGCTCCTCTACGACGGCGAGCTGGGCCAGCTGGCGCAGCGCATGGCTCCGTACAAGGTGATCAAGGTCGCTCTCCGCAGCGATGAGGGGAGCGCGATCCTCGATGAGATCGGCACTGTCGTCGAGCGCGAGGAGGCGCGCGTGACCGTACGAGTGCCGCGAGAGGCTGTCGCGGAGCGCACGGCCCGCATCGTTCGCGAGCTCGAGGCCACGCTCGTGGACATCTCGGTCGAGGATCCGCCCATCGAGGAGGTCATCGACCGCGTCTTCGCGGGCGAGGACATGCCTGAGCCGGTCCCCACGTGATCCGGACGTACAAGGCGCTCTTCGTGAACACCATGCAGATCATGTCGCAGTACCGGGCGCAGCTGTTCCTCTACGTGCTCTTCTCGTTCATCAGGCCGATCATCTTCCTGGCCGCCTGGCTCGCCGTCGCCGAGTCGCAGGGGGGCACGCTCGGAACGTTCTCCAAGGCGGACCTGGCCGGCTACTACGTCGTGATGATCTTCGTCACGCACCTGACGACCTCGTGGGACATGTACGAGTTCGAGTACGAGGTACGGCAGGGGAAGCTGTCGCCGAAGCTGCTCCGGCCGCTCCACCCGCTGCACTACTCGATCGTCTCCAACATCCTCTGGAAGGTCCTCACGTCGGCGGCGGTGATCCCGGTCGCGATCCTCATCGCCATGACGTTCGAGGCCCGCTTCACCACCCAGCCGTGGCACCTCGTGCTGGGCGTCCCGAGCCTGCTCATCGGGGCGGCCATCCAGTTCCTGTTCGGCTGGGTCTTCGCGCTGGTGGCCTTCTGGACGACCCGCGTACACGCGTTCGTGACGCTCTACCAGCGGACAGCGTTCATCTTCGCCGGCCAGGTGGCGCCGCTGTCACTCCTGCCGGGCGTGCTGCAGACGATCGCCTACGCCCTTCCGTTCGGCTACATGATGGGCGTCCCGACCGACATCCTTCGCGGTGGGCCCGACCTCCCGACGGCGGTGCTGATGATGGGCGGGCAGGTCATGTGGCTGGCCGTGGCGGTCGTCCTCTACCGGGTCGTGTGGAGCGCGGGCCTGCGTCAGTACAGCGCGGTGGGTGCGTGAGCCGGTACTTGCGCTTGCTGCGCCTGTTCATCAGCACGGAGCTCCAGTTCGCCCTCGAGTACCGGTTCAACCTGCTCCTCGAGATCGTGCAGATCATCGTCGTCTCCGGGACCAGCGTCGCCGCGGTCCTGATCCTCTTCTCCTACACGGAGATCATGAACGGCTGGACCCTGCCGCAGATGGTCGTGCTGCTCGGCGTCTTCTACATGGTCCAGGGCATCGAGGAGCTCGTGTTCCAGCCGAGCTTCCAGAGGTTCATGGAGCACGTCCGGGAGGGCACGCTGGACTTCGTGCTGCTCAAACCCGTCAGCAGCCAGTTCATGGTCAGCTTCCGGCACTTCCAGACGATCCAGACGATCCAGGTCCTGACCGGCCTCGCCATCACCCTCGTCGGTGTCCTTCAGCTCGCATCGGCCCTGACGGTGGCGTCCGCGATCGCGTTCGCCATCACGCTGACCTGCGGGTTCGTGCTCATCTACGCCCTCTTGCTGGTGCTCAGCACGCTCGCGTTCTGGTTCGTCCGGGTGGACAACATCCTCGCCCTGTTCTGGGCCTTCATCGACGCGGGGCGCTTCCCGACCGACATCTACCCCGGCTGGCTGCGTGTCACGATGCTGACGGTCGTGCCGGTCGGCATCGCGGTGACGATCCCGGCCAAGGCCATCGTCGGCAACATCGACCTGCAGACGCTCGGGCTGGTCCTCGGCGCCACGGTCGTGGCTTGGGTCCTCTCGCGGGCCTTCTGGAAGCGGGGCCTGCGCGCGTACACGGGGGCCAGCGCGTAAGCGGGAACCGTCTCGCGGATGAGACCTTCGGGGCCGATCTGGCCGTACCCTAGAGGTATGAACGCCGCTCCATTGAACGTCACGCTGACCCCGCCAGAGGACCAGATCGGCCCGCGCAAGCGACGTACGAGCAGGCAGCTCTACGTCGGCGGCACGTCCATCGGCGGAGACGCGCCGGTCCGGGTGCAGTCGATGTGCACGACGCTTACGCACGACATCGACGCGACCATCCGGCAGATCGAGCGGCTCCAGGAGGCCGGGTGCGAGATCGCCCGGGTCGCCGTGCCGGATCCGCGCGGGGCAGCGGCGTTGCCGGAGCTCGTCCGGCGGAGCATCCTGCCGATCGTCGCGGACATCCACTTCGACTACCGCCTCGCCTTGGCGGCGCTGGACGCCGGCGTCCACAAGCTCCGCCTCAACCCCGGCAACATCCACAACAAGGACGGCGTGCGCGAGGTGGTCCGTAAGGCCAAGGAGCGCGGCACGCCCATCCGCATTGGCGTTAACCACGGCTCCATCGGCGACCGCAAGCCCGACGACGTCCGCGATGAGGCGCAGCGCATGGTCGACCTCGCCATGTCCGAGATCAAGATCCTCGAGGACCTCGACTTCA
>CAZTAI010000027.1:8883-13610 GCA_964611555.1 uncultured Chloroflexota bacterium
TCCTGCGGGCGCGCCGACATCGACCTCATCCCGCTCGCGAAGGTCGCCGAGGAGCGCCTCCGTGCCCTGCCGTACCCCATGAAGGTGGCGGTGATGGGCTGCGAGGTGAACGGCCCGGGCGAGGCCAAGGACGCCGACGTCGGGATCGCCGGCGGAGTGGGGAAGGGCGCCCTCTTCCGGAAGGGCAAGGTCGTCGGCGTCTACCCGGAGGCGCAGCTCCTCGACGCGCTGATGGCCGAGGTCGACAAGATCCTGGTCGAGAACGGCCTGGAGCCTTACTCGGACAAGGCGCCGAAGCTCTCTCACGAGGGCCAGCTGACCCCAGGCCGGTCGGTGCCGGCGGGGACCCGCACCTAGCCGACCCCCCGGCCGGCGGCGCTGGGTAAGATCTGTATCAGGACCGGCTCAGCCGCGTGTGAAAAGGCGACAATGTCCGTTAGGGTCCGTGAGCCGATGAGCGTCGCCGAGATGGGTCTCCCTGGTCTAGTGCTGCTGCAGCGTGCGACGCTGACCAACGTCGACTTCGGCCGGGCCGCCTTCGACCGGATGGCCCCCAGCGGGTGCCTCTTCCTGACCTGCGACTTCCGGAAGGCGAAGCTCGACCGGCGCATGCATCCGATCTTCAAGGCCAGGCGCCGGAACATCTTCCGGGACTGCCGCTTCGACGGCGCCGACATGCGAATGATCGACCCGGGCTCGTCGCGCTTCGAGCGCTGCACCTTCGACGGCGCGGAGCTCGACGGCTGGACCGCGGCGACGGCCGAGTTCGTCGACTGCCACTTCGCGGGCCGCCTCTCGCACGTCCGCTTCTACGGAAAGCCCTGGGGTCCTGCCGCGACCGATCTCGAGCCGCGGCGCACCGAGAACGAGTTCAGCGGCAACGACTTCCGTGACGCCGAGCTCGTCGACGTCGCGTTCCTCATGGGCATCGACGTCGCGAAGCAGCGCTGGCCCGAGAGCAACGACTACGTCCGCCTCGACCGGATCCACCAGCGGCTCACGCGCGGACGCGTCGAGATCCTGGGCTGGAAGGACATCGACGCCCGCCGCGACGGGCTGGAGATGACGCGGACCCTGTCCTTCCTCTACATGCAGCAGAACGACGTTGTCGCACGTCGTGAGGACCCCCAGACGAGCGTCTCTCCCGAGGTCCAGGCCAGGGTCTGGGACGCGCTGGCCAACGCCCTCTAGCGATCTCGCGCTAGCATTCGCGGCGATGCACGCGACCCGAGGGACACCGCGCCGGATCCCGCGCTAGCCGGCTGACCGCGCCCGGTCGCCGGCGTCCACAGCGCGCGAGCCAAATAACATCCCTCGGGAGTTCACGATGAGACAGTCACACCTATTCGGGCGCACCCTTCGCGAGGCGCCATCCGAAGCCGAGACGCCGGGACACCAGCTGCTCCTGCGCGCGGGTCTCGCCCGGCCGCTCAAGGCGGGCATCTACTCGCTCCTTCCCCTGGGGTTCAGGGCCGCGCAGAAGCTCGAGCAGATCATCCGCGAAGAGATGGACGCCATCGACTGCCAGGAGATGGAGATGCCCGTCTTCGTGCCGGCCGAGTACTGGAAAGAGACCGGGCAGTGGGACGCCATGGAGCCGATCCTCTTCCGCTTCAAGGACCACCGGGACGCGGACTACGTGATCAGCTACACGCACGAGCAGATCGTCACGCACCACGCGCGGAATGAGATCCTGTCGTACCGGCAGCTGCCCGTGCGCGTGTATCACTTCCAGATGAAGGGCCGTGATGAGATCCGGACCCGTGCGGGTCTCCTGCGTCTCCGCGAGTTCGTCATGAAGGACTCGTACTCGCTCGACGCGGACTCAGCAGGGCTCGACGAGAGCTACCGCCTGCACCACGAGGCGTACAGGAGGATCTTCGAGCGCGCCGGCGTGAAGGCGGTGTCCGTCGAGTCCGACACCGGTGCCATCGGTGGCGAGCTGGCCCACGAGTTCCAGGTGCTCGCCGAGTCCGGCGAGGACACCATCCTCATCTGCCCCAGCGGCGACTACAGCGCCAACAAGGAGCTGGCCGTCCGCGCGATCCCGGCGATCGCCGCGGCCGCCGACGTCCCCAGGACCGAGCCGGTCGACACGCTGGGCACGACCACGATCGAGGACCTCGAGAAGCTCCTGGGCAGGCCGGCCGGGGACTTCCTCAAGACGATCCTGCTGCGGGACGCCGAAGGCGTGGTCGCCGTGGTGCTGCCGGGCGACCGCGAGGTCAACGAGCCCAAGCTGCGCCGCCGCCTCGGCCTCGGGCCGGCTTCGCGGATGCCGTTCGCCAAAGATGCGGACTTCCAGGCGACCGGCGGGGTGCCGGGCTATATCGGCCCCATCGGCCTCCGCGCGCGGCTCCTCGTGGACACGTCGGTCGAGCCGCGGGGCTACGTGGCCGGCGCGAACAAGGCGAACACGCACCTCCGGAACGTCCTGGCCGGCCGCGACTTCGAGGGCGAGCGCGTGGACGTGCATGACGTGAAGGCGGGTGACCTCTGCCCCAAGTGCGGCTCGATGCTCGAGGCCAGGCGCGGCATCGAGGTGGGGAACATCTTCAAGCTCGGGACCTACTACTCGTCGAAGATGAACGCCACGTATCTCGCCGAGGACGGCACGCGTAAGCCGTTCGTCATGGGCTCCTACGGGATCGGTGTCGGCCGGACTCTGCAGTCGATCATCGAGCAGAACCACGACGTCCGCGGGATCGTCTGGCCCATCAGCGTCGCGCCGTTCGAAGTTCATGTCATAGCGCTTCCCGGGACGGACGAAGCGATCAGGGCCGAGGCGGAGCGGCTCGTCGCGGCGCTCGAGGCGGACGGCATCGAGGTCCTCTTCGACGACCGCGAGGAGTCGGCGGGCGTGAAGTTCGCGGACGCCGATCTGATCGGGATCCCCTTCCGGGTGACGGTGAGCACGCGCGGCATGAAGGCCGGGACGGTCGAGGTGAAGCCGCGCGATCGGGTCGAGGTGGACAACGTACCTCGGGACGGCGCCGCGACGAAGATCGTCGAGATGGTGAAGACCGAGCGCGCGCGCTACGCGGCGGTCAAGTGACGGAGGTGCGCGCGGTCACGCCGCAGGTCCGCGACGATGACCGGTCCCTCGAGCAGACGCTCCGCCCGCGCCGTCTGAGTGATGACGAGTACATCAACCAGAAGACCGTCAAGGACCAGCTGCGGATCTTCATCGAGGCCGCACGCCGGCGCGGCGAGCCGCTGGAGCACGTGGCGCTCTACGGGTCGCCGGGAGTGGGGAAGACCTCGCTCGCTCACGTCATCGCGGCGGAGCTCGGCGTCCCCATCCGCGTCACCAGCGGCCCCGCGATCGAGCGCGCCGGCGATCTCGCGGCGATCCTCACGAATCTCGATCCCGGCACGGTCCTCTTCATCGACGAGATCCACCGGCTTCCGCGCGTAGTGGAGGAAGTCCTCTACCCCGCGATGGAGGACTACCACCTCGACATCGTCCTCGGGAAGGGCCCGGGCGCGCGGACCCTCCGCCTGCCACTGCCGCGCTTCACGCTGGTGGGCGCGACGACCCGGATCGGTCGCCTGTCCGCGCCGCTGCGCGACCGATTCGGTGCTACGTACAAGCTCGACCTCTTCGAGCCAGAGGACCTCGAGCAGGTGATCGCGCGGTCGGCGCGGATCCTCGCGATCGAGATCGGGCAGGACGCCGCCCGCGAGATCGCGGGCCGGTCGCGCGGGACGCCGCGGATCGCCAACCGGCTGCTCAAGCGCGTCCGCGACCACGCTCAGGTCCTGCACGACGGTCGCATCACCCCGGTCGTCGCGCGGGAGGCCCTGGCCGCCCTGGACGTGGACGAGGCGGGCCTGGACGACGTCGATCGCAAGCTTCTGCGCGCCATCGTCGAGAAGTTCTCGGGGGGGCCTGTCGGGCTCGAGACCCTGGCTGCCGCGCTCAGCGAGGATGCCGAGACCATCGAGGACGTCTACGAGCCCTATCTCCTGCAGAAGGGGTACCTCATGCGAACCCCCCGGGGGCGGGTCGCGACCGAAGGCGCCTACAGGCACCTGGGCGTGACCCCGCCTGGTGGACCGCCGCTCTGGGAGGCGTAGGGGTCGATCGCATATCGGTAGCGGCCCGGCTGTGGTCTTTGACAAGGGGGCGCTGCTAGGATCGGTCACTCGACGGGAGGCTGAGGGGGGAAGCATGCTGAGACGAGCCTTCGGCGGAACGCCAAAGAAAGAACGTGCGCAGACGGACCGGCCTGGCGGGTCGACCGCTCCGGCGGGTGAGGTCGAAGCACCGGAAGGGACGCGAATGGACAGGCAGCGGGAGCGCGACTGGGCACCCTCTTCGGGTGCCGGAATGGCGACCAGCGAGCTGAACGCCCTCCTGGGCAAGGGCTCGGAGTTCGACGGCAAGCTCGCATTCGAAGGCACCGTCCGCATCGACGGGAACTTCACGGGCGAGATCACGACCAGCGACACCCTCATCGTGGGAGAGGGCGCGCGCGTGCAGGCGGAGATCACCTGCGGCGCCATCGTCGTTCACGGCGAGGTCATCGGTAACGTGAAGGCGAGCCAGTCGGTCGAGCTGCACAAGCCGGCCCGGCTCAAGGGTGACGTGATCACCCCCTCGATCATGATCGAGAAGGGCGTCATGTTCGAAGGCCGCGCTCAGATGGAGCAGGCCGCCTCGAGCAAGATCATCCCGATCGCGGCATCGCAGGGGGACGACTAGAACCTCGGCCCCGCGAACA
>CAZTAI010000028.1:0-13248 GCA_964611555.1 uncultured Chloroflexota bacterium
CTTGTAGCGCTCGTGCTCGGTGACCTGCTGCTCCTGCCAGTGCGAGAACGGGTGCGTCCCGGCCGATGCGAGCCGCAGGCCGGCGGGCCGCAGCAGCGCCGCGAGCGTTCCGCGGAGGTGCGCTATCTCGTCCCGCGCCTCGCTGATGTCGGCGCAGATCTTGGTGCCGACCTCGACGACGGACTGCATCATCTCGGCCTTCACCTGCTCGCCGAGGCGGGGCCCCGCGGCCTTTAGCAGCGCCGCGATGTGGCTCTTCAGCTGGCCATCGCCGTCGACGATCTGGAACTCTTCCTCGATGCCGATGGTCAGCCGCGGAACGCCGCTCATGCCCGGCCCTCGACGATGTAGGTGGGCACGACGCTCCCCGCGCCGGCCGTGACGTTGAGCAGCGCGCTCGACGAGAGACGGCAGAGATTCCCGTGCGCCTTGCCCCAGAAGAGATAGGGGTCGTTGTCCACCGCGAGGTCGAGGAAGTGAATGTTCTCGAGGAGGACGGGGAACGGCTGCCGCTGCACGTCGACGCGCTCCTGCACCACGTACGAGCTGGTGAGCGCGGCCAGGAACGTCTGCTCCCACTCCTTGGCCTCGACCGTCCATCCCAGGACGACGCCCTTCCCGCCGTACTCGTCGTTCGGCTTGAGGACGAAGCGGTCGCGCTGCCCGAGCACCAGCTCGGCGAGATCCGCCTTCTTGCCCCCGTAGCTCGTGTGACCCTCGCGGACCCTGCGGGTCCACGGGATGTGCGTGGCGATGGCGGCTCGCTGAGGCGGCGTATAGAGGGCCGCGTACCGGTCGTCCGACAGGAGGGCCAGGCTCATCTTCTTGTGGAGCAGCTTCGCACGGAAGCTGTTCACCACCACGGCCGCGCCCTTGAGGTAGGCGTTGACCATCGGCGCCGCGACCTCCGGCTGGGCCAGGAGCTCGCTCGTGAGCACCCGCCGGTAGACGAAGTGCACGCGCTCGCCCTTCGCGTAGAGCCGGTCACGCCGCAGCTCCAGCTCCTGCGGGGTGCAGATGACCGTCGCGAGCCCCTGCTCCTCGAAGTAGCGCTCGAACATCTCGAACTCGGTGAGCGTCGGAAGGCCCTTCCAGTCGACGATCGCGATCGCCGGTCGCGCGGGCGTCCGCGATCCATAGGCGCGCAGCATGACCGCGAGCTGGTGCCGGCGGGCCGGTGTGGTGCGGACGCGCCAGCGCTTCCGGAAGGCGGCGGTGACGCGCAGGCTTTCGAACACAGCGAGGAGCTCGTCGTTGTAGGCCATGCCCGCGGGCGACTCGGCGTTGTACTCGACGAACCGGATGACCCCGTCGGCACCGATGAAGCCGTCCAGGCGCGCCGAGGGCGATGACGCCTCGAACCCCGGGTCGGCCAACGCCAGCCTCTCCTCTTCCGGATCGAGGTCGAGCTCGCGGCGCAGGTCGTCTTCCCGCAGGAGCGCGCGCTCCAGCCGCCCGAGCGCGGCGTAGAGGGTCTCGGACACGCGGCGGATCCGCTCGTAGGTGCCTTTCGTGATCAGGTTCGGCCGGAGCGAGACGCACAGCGGCCGGTCGCCGAAGAGGAGGCGCCGCTCGCGCTGGCCCTGCGCCAGTCCCGCCGCGCTCTCTGCAGCGACATCGGGATCCTCGAGCAGGCGGTGATGATCGCGCACGAACGGCGGCTCGCCGGGGACCGCCGCGCGGGCGGCGCGACGGGCCGGACTCAACGCGCGAACCGCCACCACCGCATCTCCCCGCGCCACGGCGGCTCCGAGCGTCCGAGCGCGTAATCGATGACGAGGTCGCTCATGTGCTCGAGCACCCACTCGAAGGCCTCGTCCTTGATCGAGAAGCTGTCGAAGTCGGGAGCGGGGTTCAGGAAGTCGATCGCGTAGAGCGTTCCGTCGCGGACGGCGAACTCGACCGTGTCCATGTCGTATCCGAGGGCGTCGACCAGCTTCGTGGCGTCGCGGATCGCGTGCTCGCGTAGCTCGCCCTCCACTGGACGGTCGATGACGTAGCGGTCGGCGAAGGGTGCGGTCGGGTCGTAGCGCATGGGCCGGATCTGCTTGCGCCCGATGCAGATGCATCGGATGTAGTCGTCCCACTTGATGAACTCCTGGAGGATCATCGTCTTCGGCCGGTAACCGAAATTGGCGGTGCCGGTCTGGTCGTAGGCCCAGACGAGCTCCTCCTTCGTGTCCACCCGGTACACGTCCTTCCACCCGCCGCCGGTATTGGGCTTGAGGATCGCCGGCAGGCCGATGTAGGAGATGATCCCGGCCCAGTCCAGGGGGAACTGCAGGTTCCGTAGCGACTTCTCGTTGATGTCGCCGATGTAGGACTTGTTGGGCAGGACGACCGTCCGCGGGACCGCCACGCCGATCTTCTGCGCCAGCACGCACTCGAAGTACTTCTCGTCGGCCTCCCACCAGAACGGGTCGTTAACGACCACCGTGCCCTGGAGCGCCACTCCCTTCAGGTGCGCGCGGTAATAAGGGACCTCGTGGCTGATGCGATCGACGATGACGCTGTAGCGGGGCTCTTCGTCCAGCTTGGCGCCGCCGAGCACGGCCATCTCGCCGCGTACGCCGTGGGGGGCGCCCTTGCGCGTCACGGTCTCGAGGAACGGCTTGGGGAAGGTGTCCTCGCGCCCGACCAGGAGTCCGACGATCTTCTCGCTCACAGGCCTACGGCCGAGCATCGCTCGTCCTCACGCGTCGGCTGCGGCCGCCGCTCTCGTCCTCGCTTGCTCATAGGAATACGTCCACCATGTCCTTCCAGAAGGGCCAGTCGTGGGCCCAACCCTGCCACAGGTGCAGGTCGGCCTGGACGCCCTTCTCCTGTAGGAGTGCGGCGAGGCGCTTCGACTCCTCGACGTTGGGATCGAGCTCCCCCGTGGCGATCACGATCTCGGTGTTGCGGAGCGGCCCGAGGTACCGCTCGTCAGTCAGGCCCGGAAGGAACGCGAGCGGGTCCAGGTAGTACGCGTCGGGGCTGCCATCGAGCCAGCGCGACACCGCGAACGCACCCGAGAGACAGACGGCCTTGCGGACGATGCCGGGCCGGCGGGTGACGAGCATGGCGGCGTGGGTCGCTCCGAACGAAGCGCCGGCGGCGATCAGGAACTGGACTTCGTTCTCCGATCGAATGGCCGGGACGACCTCGTCGAGGAGGTAGCGCTCGTACGCGTGGTACCGCGCGATACGCTCCTCGGCCGGGCGCTCCTTCGCGTAGAACGACTCGGAGTCCACGCTGTCGACGCACCAGAGCTGCAGCCAGCCGGCGTCGATCCGCGACGCCATGTGGCCGACGAGCCCGAAATCTTCCCACTGGTCGTACCGACCCATCGAGGTCGGAAACACGAGCACCGGGGTGCCTCGCTCGCCGTACACGAGCAGGTCCATGTCCCGCTGGAGCGCCGGGCTCCACCATTTGCGGTGCTGGCGCTGCATCAGCGCGTCTCCCCTTCGCCGGCCGGCGCGATCACCACCGTGACCTCGCCCTTCGGACGCGCGGAAGCATAGCGAGCGGCCAGATCGGCGGCGGTACCGCGGACGATCTCCTCGTGCATCTTCGTGAGCTCGCGAGCGACCGCGACCCGCGCGTCCGGCGCGATGGCCGCAAGGTCCTCCAGCAGGTCGGCGGTCCGGTAGGGGCTCTCATAGAGGACGGCGGTCCGTCCAGCCGCGAGCAGCTCGCCCAGCAGCCTGCGGCGCGCGCCGCTCTTCTTCGGCAAGAACCCCACGAACGTGAACTCGCGCGTGGGCAGGCCCGAGGCGACGAGCGCGGCGACCGCCGCCGCCGGCCCCGGGATGGGCACGACGTCGTGACCCGCGGCGATCGCCGCCGCGACCAGAGCCTCGCCGGGATCGGAGAGGGCGGGCGTGCCCGCGTCGGAGACGAGCGCGACGTCCCAGCCTCGGTCGAGCTGGCCGATGAGCTCCGCCGCTTTCTTCCGATGGTTGAACTCGTTGTAGCTCGTCAGGTGCTTTGCCCTGATCTCGTGACGCCGCAGCAGGACCTGCGTGTGGCGCGTGTCTTCGCAGGCGACCATGTGCGCCTCCTGCAGGACTCGCAGCGCGCGCGGCGATACGTCCTCGAGGTTCCCGATCGGCGTGGCGACCAGGTACAGCTTCCCCACTCGGCCGGAGTATCGGCGACACTGCGTCGGTGGCACGGAGCAAAGGGAAGCCCTCCAACCAGCCCGCCGCGAAGCGGCCGGAGCCCGCGGCGCAGCGTTCCGGTAGGCGGCGCGGCTACCAGCGGCGATCGAAGTGGCAGCCCATCGGGCTGCGCGTGGGCCTCGTTGCGGTGCTGGTGCTCAGCGCGGTACTGATAGCGAACGGCCTCGGGCTGTTCCGCACCTCGGCGGGGGTGGTCATGCCGGATCTGGGCCGGGGCCACGTTGCCGAGGGCACGGCGATCTTCTACGACAGCATCCCGCCGACCTCCGGCTCGCACTACGCGACCCAGGTGGCTCCCTGGAACTCATACCAGAGCCGCGTCGACGATCCGCGGGTCGTGCACAACCTCGAGCACGGCGGGATCGTGATCGCCTACAAAGGGATCGACGAGACGGCCATCCAGCGGCTCGAGGGGTTCCTCGGCAAGGGGCCGTTCGCGAGCGCGGCTTTCCCGCCCAGCCGCTACGGGAGCCGCATCAAGCTCGTGATCCATCCGGACGAGCGGCTGAACGAAGGCGAGATCGTGCTCACCGCCTGGGCGCGCATCGATCGGCTGACTGCGCTCGATGAAGCACGGATCCGGAACTTCTACACGGCGAACCTCGACCAGTGCTGCGAGGCAGTTCCCTAGGTCAGACGCTCCCCGCCGTCGGCCGAAGGCTCTGCGCGACCGCGATCCCGACCAGCACCACCAGCCCGCCGACGAGCTGAGGCAGCTCCAGCGTCTCCGATAGGAGCAGCCATGCGGCCGCCGCCGCGACGACCGGCTCCGCCGTCGAAGTGAGCCCCGTGCGCGCCGCCGGGATGAGGCTCACCGACAGGAAGATCAGCGTGAACGGAACGGCCGTGCCCAGCACGATCACCCCGGCCAGCAGAGCGGTGTTCACGGGCTCGGCGACGACGCTCCAGGGAAGTAGCCAGATCGGCTTGACGATCATCCAGGCTAGGAGCGCCGAGCCGAAGCCGTAGACGAGGAGGGTCCAGACCGCATACCGCGCGAGGATCCGCTCCGCGAGCAGGAAGTAGATCACGAAGATGATCATCGAGAGGACCGCGTAGGGGATCCCCGCGAGATTGAGCGAAAGCAGGTCTGCGTCGTATGCACCGACGACGAAGAACGAGCCCGCGATGGTGAGCGCCCCGGCGAGCCAGAGCCGGCCGCCGACCTGGAGGCCGCGCGACCTCGCGTAGGCGAGCATGACGAGAGGTCCCGTGTACTGGATGACGAGCGCCACGCCGATCGGGAGGCGCTGGATCGACTCGTAGTACGCCAACTGCACGCCAGCGAGTGCGAAGACGCCGAAGAACGCGATCAGCGGCAGGTCACGCCGGGCCACGCGCAGGTCCTGGCGCCGGAAGATGGCCACGGCGGCGAACAGCACCAGGAAGCCGAACAGGATCCGCAGCTCGGCAAGCTCCGACGGCTGTATCCCGGAGCGGAAGATGCCCTTGGCGAAGATGCCGCCGAACGCGAACAGCGCGGCGGCGAGGAGCGAAGCGCCGTAGCCGAGCGCGAGCCTCCGAGGGCTCGCGGCCTGCGTCTTCGCGGTGATCGCCTGCTCGGAGGTCAGCCGGATCGGTCGGCCTCCCAGTCCCTCGGATAGAGGAAGTCGTGACCCACGGTGCGGAGGCTCACCTTGGCGATCAGGGGCATCACGCGCTTGAACTGGCTCTTGCGGACCATCTCGCGGATCCGCCCCACCAGCGCCGCGTCGAAGCCGGCCTCGACGAGCTCCTCGGGACGTAGCCGGCGGTCGACCATGTGATAGAGGACGAGATCGGCCTGCTCGTAGGTGAACCCGAGCTCCTTCTCATCCGTCTGACCGGGCCAGAGCTCCGCGCTCGGGGGCTTGCTCACGATGCGCTCGGGGATGGCCAGCAGGACCGCCAGCTCGCGCAGCTGTGTCTTGTAGAGGTCGCCGACAGGGTTGAGCGAGCTGGCCATATCCCCGAACCAGGTGCCGTAGCCGAGGAGCAGCTCGGTCTTGTTGCTCGTTCCGAGCACGGCACCGTCCGGCCACGCGAGATCGAACTCGATGGACTTGCGCTCGCGCGCCATCTTGTTGCCCAGGCGGACCTGGTGGAGGTCGCCGGCGACCTTGCGGTAGGCGTCCACCTGCGCGGTGATCGGGATGACGCGCAGCTCGATGCGCAGCCTTTCGGCGACCTCGCGCGCGTCCTTGAGCGACTCGTCGCTGCTGGTCGAGTAGGGCGTGTGGATCGCGAGCACGCGCTCCGGCCCGAACGCCTCGGCCGCGAGGGCCGCGACCGCCGCGCTGTCGATGCCGCCGGATAGTCCGACGACGGCTCGCGTCAGGCCGGCCTTGGAGGTCTCGGCCTTGAGGAACGCGACGAGCATCCGCTTGACGAGGTGCTCGTCGATGCGGAGCGGCGACGGATCGCGCGGGTCCGGCCGTATCGCTCCGACCCGCTGCCCGGGATGCGGCGTCGTCTCGGAGGTCGTCATGCGCCCCCGCGCTCGGAGAGATGCCTCAGAACGAGGTCGGTGCGCTCGTCGCGCAGGAGCGGGTTCCGCGCGCGCTCGCGCGAGGCCAGCGCCGGGTCGATCTCCGCGAAGACGAGATCTTCCTCGAACTCCTTGGCGCGCGCGGCCACCGTCCCGTCGGGCGCGACGACCTCGGAGCCACCCCAGAACGCGATCCCGTCCTCATGGCCCACGCGATTCACGAACACGACGTACGCGGTCAGGTACTGCGCGTAGAAACGGTCCATCAACCGGCAGGACTCGGCGGTGCCGAGATCTCCGCCCTCGGCCACTCCGCGACCCGGGCTCGACGACGGAGCGAACACCGCGAGTGCGCCGTTCACGGCGTAGATGTACGGGACCGAGAGGTGCCAGAGGTCCTCGCAGATCGCGATCGCGGCGGTGCCGACCGCGCTCGGGAAGACGTCGAACCTCTCGCCCGGTCCGAAGTAGCGGCCGTCGTCGAAGATCCCGTACGTCGGCAGGTAGACCTTGCGGTGAACGTGGACGAGGCGGCCACCCGACCAGTAGGCCTGGGCTATGTGGATGCGGGCGTCGGCTGTGCGCTCGACGAAGCCGGCCATCACGTCGATGTCGCGCGAGGCCTCGGCGATCGGCCGGAGGCGCTCGTCGTCCGCGGGCATGGCGAGATCGTTGGCGAGGTCCTTGAGGTAGTACCCGGTGAGCGACAGCTCGGGGAACACGACGAGGCGCGCGCCGCCGGCGCGGGCGCGCCCGATCCAGTCGAGATGCATGGCGATGTTCCGCTGCACCGCACCGAGCCCCGGCGCGCACTGCGCCAGGGCGATGCGGACGCTCAAGAGGCGCCCCTCAGCGACCCGACCCGGTCCGCGTACTGATGCGCCAGGGCCCAGGCACGCCCCTCGTCGGCGGCCTCCGCCCACACGTTGAAGAGCGGCTGGTCCGCATCGGGCAGGACCAGGACCCACTCGCCATCCCAAACGTGCTTCACGCCGTCGACCTGCTTGGTCCTCTCCGTGGCCGGCTCCTGGGCCAGCATCCGCATGACGCGGCCCTTCTCCTCCCACGGGCACGCCACCTTCAGGCGCGCCATGCGAGGGGCGGGCGCGGCGTCGATCACTTCGGCAAGTGTCTGGTGCGACATGGCCAGAAGCTCGATGAGCTTCACGACCGAGAAGAGGCCGTCGAACGAGGGGTGGAACCTCGGGAAGATGAAGCCGCCCAGACCGTCGGCGACCACCAGAGGGTGCTCGCGCGCGGCGAACCGCATCTGCGCCTCGGCCGAGTGTCGTACGCGAAGGACGCGTCCGCCGGCCTCCTGGACGAGCCGCTCGACGGCCGCCGGGGCGAACACGGGTACCGCGACGACACCGGGGGTCGCGCGCGTGGCCAGGCCCAGGAACGCCGTCAGGAAGTGGCGGTCCTCCGCGATGCGGCCGCGGTCGTCGACGAAGAAGACCTTCTCGCCACCCTGGTCGATGGTCACGCCGAAGCTCCCGCGCAGCGTGGACGTGATCGCCGCCAGCTCGTGCATCTCCTGCTGGAACTCGTCGAGCGAGCGCGAGCCCACGTTCTCCGAGACCACGGCGTTGATGGCGATGACGTCCACGCCGAGCGTGTTCAGGAGCTGCGGCAGGTACTGAGCGCCGGTGCCGTGCGAGTAGTTGACGACGATCTTGAAGCGGGCGTCCGCGATCTCGCGCTTGTGCACGACCTCGCCCAGGAATGCCTCGTTGTATGCCTCGGCGAGCCGCGCGACGTCGTAGATCTGGCCGACGTCGTCATAGGTGACGCGGCGGAAGTCCTCGCGGAAGAACACGTTCTCGACCTTCCGCTCCGCGGCCCTGCCCATGTCGAGGGCGTGCTGGTCGAAGAACTTGATGTCGCAGACCCGGTTGTCGAACGGCGATACGCGGACGTGGATCCCGCCCGCGGCTCCGATGCGGCGCGTCTCGAAGCGGTCGATGGGCAGCGGCAGCTGGCCGACGTCGGCCACGTGCACGCCGGTGCCGACGGCGCCGCTCATGAGCGCGCGCTTGAGCATGCGGCTGGTCCGGTGCTGGTCGCGGTTCATCGTCACCGTCGCGCCCGGCGGCAGCGTGGATGCGTACGCGGCGCCGAGCTGCGCGGCGAACTCGGGCGTGAGGTCGACGTTGACGATGCCGGTGACGCCGAAGCGGCCGAAGAGCGCGCGGCGCCCCTGGGATCCCCAGATGAGGCTGGCCGTGACGACCGCGCCGCTCTCGATCTGCTTGTCAGGCCAGATCTTCACCTGCGAGCGGATGCGTGCGCCCTCCCCGACGATGCAGTGGTCGGCGACAACGCTTCCCTCCTCGAGGGTGACGCGCGCCTTGAGCGCGCACTGCCGCCCGACGATCGAGCCGTGCACCTCCGAGCGCTCGCCGACGTACGTATTCCGCCAGACGATCGATCGGTCGATCACCGCACCAGGCTCCACGACGACGTAGTCGCGCAGCACAGTGGGTCCGACGATCTGCGCTTGCGCACCGACCTTCGTCCCGGCGCCGAGGTACACGGCGCCGTGGATCAGAGCACTCGAGTCGATCTCGACGTCGCCGCCCACCCACACGCCGGGGGACCGCTCCACGCCCAGCGGCTCGACCTTGACCTTCCCGAGCAGGACGTCGGCGTTGGCGCGCGCGTACTCCGCGATGTTCCCGACATCGGTCCAGTAGCCCTCGGCCACGTAGCCGTAGATCGGCTCACCGTCCGCGAGCAGCTGCGGGAAGAGGTCCTTGCTGAAGTCGAAGGCGGCTCCGACGGGGTAGCGCTCCATCACCCGAGGATCGATCACGTAGATGCCGGTGTTGATGGTGTCCGAGAAGACCTCGCCCCAGGAGGGCTTCTCGAGGAACTTGGTCACACGCCCCTCGCCGTCGGTGATGACGACCCCGTACTCGAGCGGATCCGGCACGTGGATCAGGCAGAGCGTGACGGCCGCCTTCTTCTCCTCGTGGAACGCGATGATCTTCGAGAGGTCGATGTCGGTGAGCGCGTCGCCCGAGATGACGAGGAACGGCGCGTCCAGGGCGTCGCCGAGCTGCCGGACCGAGCCGCCGGTGCCGAGCGGCGTCTCCTCCACGCTGTACCGGAGCCGCATGCCGACCGGACCGCCGTCTCCATAGGCGTCCTGGATCACCGAGGCGAGGTACTGGAGGGTCACGAAGGCATCGGTGATCCCGTGCCGCCGCAGGAGGTCGAAGATGTGGCCGAGACAAGGCTTGTTCACGATCGGGACCATCGGCTTCGGTCGGGCGATCGTCAGGGGTCGCAGGCGGCTCCCCTCGCCGCCGGCCATCACGACGGCGCGCACGACAGCCAGTCTAGTTACGCGGGATCAGAGGGCCTTGACGTCGATGTCGTGGAGCGCCGACTTGACCAGGTGAGCGGCCTCCTGGAAGGCCATTGCCTTGCCGCGGTCGAGCGCGGCGGCATACGAGTCGTTCACATCTGCCGAGGAACGCTCGTCGTGGCGGTGGAAGAGCTCTTCCATCTGGTCGATCGAGAGCTTGACGCGGTTGCGCGCGGCGCTACTGATCACTCACATCCTCCGAAGCGCAGGCTGCGCTCAGATCATACGAGCGGGGCGGTCTAGCCGCCGATCTCGAGCTCTCGCGTCGCGACGCCCAGATCCACTTCGATCCGGCCGTCCACGACCCGCACGGGATATGCGTTGACCGGGAAGACGGCGGGCAGGGCCTTGACCTCGCCGGTGCGGAGATCGAAGCGCGCGCCGTGGCGGGGGCACTCCACGCAGGACCCCTCGAGCGAGCCGTGGCCCAGCACTCCGCCATCGTGGGTGCACACGTTGTCGATGGCCCCGAAAGACCCGTCCTCCATGTGACCGACGCAGAGGCTGCGGCCGTCCACGTCGACGACCTGGACCTCGCCCGGAGCGATCTCGTCGGCCTTCGCGACGGCGATGAAGCCTTCGGTCACGCCACGAGGTCCAGCTCGGCTACCCCGCCGATGCGCGGTCGAAGCGCCTCGAGCACGCGGGCGCGGATCGCGGCGTCGGGGATCCGGTCGAGCACACGCGCGAAGGACCCTCGTACCAGCAGCTGCTCGGCGGTCCGGCGATCGATGCCGCGCGTCATGACGTAGAAGACCTCGTCCTCCTGCATCCGGCCCGCGGTCGCGCCGTGTCCGCAGCGGGCTACGTCGTTCGTGAGGATCTCGAGCACCGGGATGGGGTGCGCTCCGGCCTTGTCGGAGAGGAGCAGGTTGCGGCACTCCTGGTAGGAGCCGGTCATGCTGCTGGTCGGCTCGACCCGGATGAGCCCGTAGTAGACGGCCTTCGCGCTCTCGTAGAGCGCCGACAGGTAGAGCAGGTCGCTCTGCCCGGCCTTCCCGTCGAGGCGCTGGAGGGAGTTCACGTCGATCCGCTGCGAGTCCGCCGCGGCGACCAGCCCGTACAGCTTCACCTCGGCGCCGTCGCCGCGAATGTCGGAGATGACGCCGAGCTTGGTGCGGCCGCTGCCCAGCAGCACGTTGAAGCTCGACAGCACGCTGGCGCGCTCGGATCCGTACCACTGCGCGCCGATGTCCCACACGTCTTCGGCGTAGCGCTGCAGGTGGACGTAGCGGACGTTCGCCTCGTCACCAACGTGGACCTCGAGATGCGGGACCGCGAGTCGTTGCCCGCTCCCGGCCTTGGAGGAAACGTCTTCCACAAGTGTGAAGGCGCTGCCCCGCTCGGCGACGACGACCGTCCGCGACAGGCAGGCTGCGTCGCCGGCGTCCCAGGAGCGGGTGACGACGATCGGCTGCTCGAGGACGACGCCCGCGGGCACGTAGATGAACGTGCCGCTGGACCAGAGCGCGTCCGCCAGCGCGGTGAAGGCGGCGTGGGTCGGGATCCGGTCGCCACGGTCGATCCACTGCGCGACCAGCTCCGGGTGCTCCCTGGCCGCCGCGGCGAGATCACCGACCCAGGCGCCCTTCGGCAGGTCGTGGCGGGTGTACACGGCAGTGGACTTGGCGCCGAGCAGCGGCCCGGAGGGGATGTCCTTGGGCGGGAAGCGACGCCACTCTTCCTCTTCGCCGGTCGGCCACGGCTCCTGCGAAGCTCGCTCGGCAGCGCGCCGGCGGGATGCGCGAAGGACGTCGGGCTCACCCTCCCCGACACCGGACCGCTCGACCACATCGGGGTCGAGCGGGTCGCGAAGCATCGGGAGGGTCGCGGCGGGGCTCACCCGATGGCGCCGACCATCTGCAGCTGGATCAGGCGGTTCATCTCGATGGCGTAGTCCATGGGCAGCGTCTTCACGATCGGCTCGATGAACCCGTTGACCACCATCGCGGTCGCGTCGCTCTCGGAGAGTCCGCGGCTCATCAGGTAGAAGAGCTGCTCCTCGCCGACCTTCGACACGCTTGCCTCGTGACCGATGGTCACATCGTCCTCGTCGATCTCCATGTACGGATAGGTGTCGCTGCGCGCGGTGTCGTCGAGGATCAGGGCGTCGCAGCGAACGGTGCTCTTGGAGCCCGTCGAGCCCGGGTAGATCTTCACGAGCCCGCGATACGAGGTCCTGCCGAGACCCTTGCTGATCGACTTGCTGTTGATGAGGCTCGTGGTGTTCGGTGCGGCGTGGACCATCTTCGCGCCGGCGTCCTGGTGCTGATCGGTGCCGGCGAAGGCGACCGAGAGGACCTCTCCGTGCGCGCGCTCGCCCACCAGGTACACGGACGGGTACTTCATCGTGACCTTGCTGCCCAGGTTCGCGTCGATCCAGCTCATGCGGCCGTCCTTGTGGACGACGGCGCGCTTGGTGACGAGGTTGTAGACGTTGTGGCTCCAGTTCTGGATCGTCGTGTACCGGACGTCGGCACCTTCCTTGACGATGATCTCGACCACGGCGCTGTGCAGCGTGTTCGTGGTGAAGATCGGCGCGGTGCAGCCCTCGACGTAGTGAACGCTCGAGCCCGGCTCGGCGATGATCATGGTGCGCTCGAACTGGCCGGCGTTCTCGCTGTTGATGCGGAAGTAGGCCTGGAGCGGGATCTCCACCTTCACTCCGGCAGGGACCCAGACGAACGAGCCGCCCGACCACACCGCGGTGTTCAGCGCGGCGAGCTTGTTGTCGTTCGCCGGGATGACGGTGCCGAAGTGCTCCTTGACGATGTCCTCGTGCTCGCGGAGCGCGGTGTCCATGTCCATGAAGATGACGCCCTGCGCTTCCAGATCCTTGCGGATGTTGTGGTACACGCTCTCGGAGTCGAACTGTGCCCCGGCACCGGCCAGGAACTTCTGCTCCGCCTGCGGGATCCCCAGCTTGTCGAACGTCTTCTTGATGTAGTCGGGGACGTCCGCCCAGTCCTTCACGCTCTTATCGGTGGCGCGCAGGTAGTAGAAGATGTCCTCGAAGTCGATCCCCGAGAGGTCCGCACCCCAGCTGGGCATCTCGCGTGAGCGGTAGTGGCGGAGCGCCTTGAGGCGGCGCTGCAGCATCCAGTCGGGCTCGTTCTTGTAGGTCTGGCTGATCTCGCGCACGACGCTCTCGTCCAGGCCCTTCTTGAGCTTGTTGATGTACTTGGCGTCGTCGTGCCACCCGTAGGCGTAGCCCTGCGGGATCTGCTCCTGGACCTTCGGAT
>CAZTAI010000029.1:0-7970 GCA_964611555.1 uncultured Chloroflexota bacterium
TCGGCCTCGTTCCTAGGGATCACGCATCCGAACGGAGCGGCCGTTGTGGACGCGATCCTCGCCGTGGACCGCTCGCGCGACCGTGCGTACGTGCGACCCGAGAGGATCAAGGCCGACGAGGGCCGCTGGCGCGAGCCTGGCAAGGTCGAGTGCTACGTCGACTTCGAGACCGTGAACGACGTCCTCGACGATCTCGCGAGCTTCCCGGAGCGCGGCGGCGTTGCTCTGATCTTCCAGATCGGCTGCGGGCGGATGCAGGGCGGCGAGTGGACGTTCCGCCGCTTCACCGCGCGGGCGCTCACGGCCGAGGCCGAGGCGGACATGATCGACGAGTGGGTCGGCCACCTTCGCGAGCTCGCCGCGGAGGCCGGTCTCGCGAGCGTGAACGAGATCCGGATGTTCCACTGGTCGGCCGCCGAGACGAGCGCGATCGAGAACGCCTACCGCTCGGCGCTCGAGCGCCACGCCGACCGCGGCTGGCCCGAGCTCACCTGGTACGACCTGCTCGAGAAGGTGATCCGCGCTGAGCCGGTCGTGGTCCGCGGGGCGCACGGCTTCGGCCTGAAGGCCGTGACCAACGCGATGTTCCGCCACGGGCTCATCACGACCCAGTGGGAGGACGGGCTGGCGGACGGCGCTGGTGTGATGGCCGGCGCGTGGCACGCCTCGCGCGAGGCGGCGCTGCGCGGGATGCCGCTCTATGACATCCCGCTGATGCGCGAGGTGGACCGCTACAACGAGATCGACTGCCGCGCGATGGCCGAAGTCCTCGGCCACCTGCGGCGGGAGCACTAGCCGGTCCTAGGGCACGGACCCGCGCGGAACGACCCACTCCGTGGGCTGACCGGTCACCGACGCGATCGTGTCGAAGTCCGAGTCGTAGTGCAGGAGCGCCAGTCCGGCGCGCTGAGCACATGACGCGATCACCAGATCCGCGACCCCGACGGACCGATGCCTTCCTCGTGCCGCAAGCTCCTGCAGGAGATCCTTCGCACTGCCGAAGTCCGACTCCGAAATGTCGATATTCGCGAAGGTCTGGGCGAGGTCGAGGCGTCGCTCCGCGATCGCTTCGGGCCCGCGGGCGCTGTAAAGGATCTCCAGCGCGATCACGCCGCACGTCGCTGCCTGTCCACTCCTGAGCACCGGCCCAAGACGTTCGCGCACTGTCGGCCGATCGCTGCGAGCCAAGACGCTCGTGTCGACGAGGTAGCGGGGCGGCACCTACCTCCAAGCCTCGTCGCGCGCCTTGAGGAGGACCTTCCGGTCGATACCCTCGAGCCGCAGGATCCGTTCGACCGCACGGGCACGCGCATGGACGGCGATGACCTCGTCGAGGGCAGCCTCGTACGTATCCCTGATCCCCTTCGTGCCGAGGATCTTCCGGACGCGCGCGACCTTCTTGTCATCCACGACCATCGTCGTCTTGTGCATCACGCCGACTATATACGGCAAGGCCTTGCCGTATATACGTGGGAGCTAAGCGGAGTCGAGCGCCTGGTCTAGGTCGGCGATGAGGTCGTCGGCCTCCTCGATGCCGCAGGAGAGGCGCACGAAGCCGTCTGTGATGCCCAGGCGCTGACGCTCCTCGATCGGGATCCGGCGATGCGAGGAGATAGCCGGGTAGAGCACCTCGCTGTACAGGTCGCCGAGCGTCGTGGCGGAAGCGATCACATCCAGCGCGTCGAGGAACCGGAAGGCGGCGTCACGCGTGTCGGCCTTGAGGACGAACGACACCGTCCCGCCGTAGAGACCGCCGAACTGCTTCGTCGCGAGGTCGTGCTGCGGGTGCGAGGCGAGGCCGGGGTAGTGGACGCGCGCGATCTTGGAGTGGCCCTCGAGGTGATGCGCGACGACCAGCGCGGTCTCCGACTGCTGGCGCACGCGCAGCGCGACGGTGCGAAGCCCGCGCAGGATCAACCACGCCTCGTTCGGCGGGAGGTAGGCGCCGTCGAGGATCGCGCGGTCCCGCATCTCGCGCGTGACCTCGGCCGAGCCCGCCACGACGCCACCCATCGCGTCGCCGTGGCCGTTCAGGTACTTGGTGAGCGAGTGGATGACGACGTCGGCGCCGAGCTCGCGCGGCTGCACCAGGACCGGGCTGGCGAAAGTCGCGTCCACCGCCAGCGCGGCACCGCGCGCGTGGGCGATCTCCGCGAGCGCGGTCAGGTCGGTCACCCGCAGCAGCGGGTTCGCGATGGCCTCGACGTAGAGGACGCGCGCCGGCGCGGCATCGAGGGCTGCGGTCACCGCAGCGTGGTCGGTCGGATCGACGAACGTGACGTCGGCGCTCTGCTCGGTCCGCAGGCGCTCGAACAGGGCGCGAACCTGGCCGTAGACGTCCTCCTGCGCGACGACGCGGCCGCCGCGCGGCAGCGCGCAGCCGGTCACGTATGCGTGGACCGCGGCCATGCCGCTCACGAAGCAGACCGCGCCTTCGGTGCCTTCGAGCTCGGCGAGCGCGATCTCGAGCGCCGCCGTCGTGGGTGTGCCGTAGCGGCCGTAGACGTAGCCGGCGCGCTCGTTCGCGAAGACCTCGTCTTGCTCCGCTGCGGACGCGTAGTCGAAGGCGACGCTATGGACGAGGGGAGGGACGACCGGCGCGCCCGCGCCGGGTGGAAGGGCACGGGCCGCCCGTACGACCCGTGTCGCTAGACGCTCGGACCGGCCCATCGCGGGCCAGCCTATGACGCTCCCGCTAGGGAGCGGCTCAAGCTAGGCCGCTGGCTCTTCCGGCCGGCGCGGCTCCTCGGATCCCACCTCGGGCCGCTCTTCGAGCGACTTCCCGCGCTCGATGAGCTCGGCGACCTTCTGGCCGCCCTTGCGTCCGATCTTCTCGAAGTGCTGCGGCCCGTACTTCGCGGTGACGGCCTTGCCGCCCATGCGGCCGATCCGGCCGAAGAACTCGGGGCCGTAGCGCTCCGCCGTGGACGAGCCGCCCTTCTTCCCGATCTTCTCGTAGAACTCCGCGCCGTACTTCTCGCGGACGAGGCGCCCGCCCATGCGGCCAGCCTCGGCCACGGTCATGGCGCCACCTGATCGCTTTGCTTGCACCATTTTCGGGCTCCTTTCGGCAGGAGCCTTGGTCGCAGATGCCATACCGCCGCACGCTTGCTGTGAGCCGTCCGACCGACGTTCGTGTAACGGACCGACAACTATCGAGGCCAGGACTGGCCGCAAGGCGGCCGAGGTCATCGTGCGGTCAAAAGATCAGGTCGGATCGAGGTGTGCGGTGTCCTCCTTCACGAACGCGTAGACGATCCAGGCCGAGATCACGGCGATGGCCGCGCAGAAGACGCCGATGGCCCAGAAGCCGAACCCGTCGATGAGGATCCCACCGATCGCCGGCCCCAGCACCATTCCCAGGCTCACGACCGACGCCGAGATGGCGAACATCGTCCCGCGCGCCTCCGGTACCTGCTCGCTGATGAGCGCGTTGTTGCTCGCGAACCGCGAGCCGATCACGGCCGAGAGCAGCAGGTTGAGGGCGGCCGCGGCGAGCAGCGGCAGGTGCAGGTTCGTCTGCAGGAAGAGGAGCGCCCCGGAGACCAGGATCGCCCCGGCCACAATGGGCCGGTGCCCGATGCGGTCGCCCACGCGACCGCCCACCTGGCTGCCGATCAGAACGCCAACGCCCAGCGTCAGGCCGACGGTCGACGCGGTCCCGAGGCTCAGGTCGTACGTGCGCTGGAAGAAGACGATGAAGAACGTGCCCCAGGTGAACCAGAACAGCGCGCCAAACAGGCTCGACGCGAGCGCCGCGACCGCCGAAGGGCTCGCCGCGATCTGGCGGAAGAGCGCCCGTGCCTTGCGGGGGTCAGCCTCGGGCCGGCGGACGTCGAGCAGGAAGACGAGCGCGACCGACGCGATGACGGCGAGCAGCCCCACCCCGGCGACCGACACGCGCCAGCTCGTCGCCTCCGC
Organism: uncultured Chloroflexota bacterium; assembly: GCA_964611555.1. Taxonomy (GTDB): domain Bacteria; phylum Chloroflexota; class Limnocylindria; order P2-11E; family P2-11E; genus GWC2-70-10. The sequence goes on from CAZTAI010000029.1 coordinate 3,922, forward strand.
CAGGATCCCGGCGATCGGCAGGCCAATGATGCTGGCCATGGTGTTCATCCCGATCACGGTCGAGATGGCGCGGCCACGCTCGCGGTACGGGAAGATGTCGCCGATCGTCGCGTTGACGTTCGGGAAGATCACCGACGCGCCCATGCCCGCGAGCGCGCGGGTGAGAACGAGGATCTCGAACGAGGTCGCTAGAGCGGAGAGCAGCGTGGCGATCCCCATGAGCAGCGAACCGCCTACGAGGAACCATTTGCGGCCGAGCCGGTCCGAGTACGGGCCGGCGATGACCGCCACCACGATGCCGGGAACTCCGTACGCGGCCGCGACCAGCCCCGCTGTGCCGGTGCTCGTCCCGAACTCGCCGGCAATGAGGACGAGCACGGGGACGATCACGACGTTCGCGTAGACGGAAGCGAACGTCAGGAACCCGAGAACGCCAAGCAGGGTGCGCCGTTCTTCCCTCGTCACGAGCGCGATATGGCTCTGGGCCTCACCTCAGGCGAGATCGCGTCCACTGAAGGCGTGCAGGAAGCGTCCGAAGGCGCGGATGTGGTCGATGTAGTCGGCGATGGCGATGTTCTCGTTCGGCGCGTGGTTCGCCGAGCTGGCGTTTCCGCAGCCGAATCCGGTAGCGGGGATGCCGAGTCTGTCGCAGACCTGTGCCATCGGCCCCGAGCCCGCCATGAGCGGATAGACGACCGGGTCCGATCCGTATGTGGCGCGGAGCGCCGCGATGGAGGCCTTCGCCACATCGGTGTCCGCCGGCCAGCGCGACGGCAGCTCACCGTGGTGGCCCTCGATCTCGATGTCGGTGAAGCCGCGCTGGTCGAGGTGGGCGCGCAGAAGATCGCGCACGAGCTTCGGCGTGAGGTCCGGCACCAAGCGGAAGTCCAGCTTGGCGCCCGCCACCGCCGGAAGGACGGTCTTCGAGCCGGCCCCCTGGTATCCCGAGGTCAACCCGCAGATCGTGCAGGTGGGCTCGAGGAAGTGCTTCACCTTGAGGTCCGTCCCGGTGAGGCCGCGGACGAACGCGCCGACGCCGTGGATCTTGCGCATCTCGGCCTCGTCGTACGGGAGCGCGGCGAGGAGCGCGAGGTCGTCCGCACCGGGTCGGCGGACGTGGTCCATCAGTCCGTCGATGACGATCTCATCCCGCTCGTTCTTGAGGCTCGCGAGCGCCCAGACGAGGCGCCAGGCCGCGTTCGGCAGGATCGTCGCCAGCGAGCTGTGCGCGTCCTTCGCGATCCCGCGGATGCGCAGATCGAAGTACGCGATGCCCTTGAGGCCGAGGCTCAGCGTCGGGCGGCCGGCGGCGTCCTTGTAGCCGGCCTCCCAGATGCAGCCGTCGGCTCGCAGCGCGTCGGCGTGCTGGTCCACGAACGCTTCCAGGTGGGGCGAGCCGATCTCCTCTTCGCCTTCAAAAAGCACGCGCACCCGGAGGGGCAGGTCCCCGAAAGCCTCGCGGTAGACCTCGATGCCCTGAAGGCGCGCCATGAGGTTGCCCTTGTTGTCAGAGACCCCGCGGCCGAAGAGGAAGCCGTCGCGCTCCGTCGGCTCGAACGGCGGCGTGCGCCACTCCTCGAACGGCTCCGGAGGCTGCACGTCGTAGTGGTCGTAGACGAGAAGGGTGCGCTCCCCGCGGCCGATGTCCCCGACGATCGTCGGCGGTCCGCCGGCCACGCTCTCTACGCGGGCGTTCACGCCCGCGCGCTTCGCACGCTCGAGGACGATGGCCGCGGTCTCGTGGATGGCGGTGCCTTGTGCCGAGACCGTTGGCTGGCGGATCAGATCCTTCAGCTCGCCCACGTAGCGCTCGGCGCGCGAGCGGACGATCTCGTCGAAGGCCTGGAACGACACGGGCGTCGAGGTCATCGCTAGCGCGCGAGGACCGTAGTTCGCGTCTTGCTCTTTCCGAGCTCGCACCACGGCGAGTACGGCGTGATCTCGATCCAGCGCTTCTCGCAGAGGTAGTGGACGATCCCGTCCTCGTCCTCGAGGGTCTCGCGCTTGTAGACCTTGGCGCGCGGGATCATGAACTGGCAGTCGCCACAGTTGACGGGGAGCGCCGCGCGCGGCTTGGCCATGCCGCGGGCGGCGATGAGCGCGACAGCAAGCGCCACCGCCATGACGGCGACGAACACGATGACCACCAGGACCAAGCCGAGCGACATATCCGTTCCGCTCCCCCGTTCGTATCGAGGTTAAGGCCCGCCCGATACGGCGGTGGAGGTTTGGGATGCGTACGTTCGGTGGCGTTCTGGCCGGCTTGCTTCTGAGCCTTGCCCTTGCTGCTTGCGGTGGCGCCGGCTCGCCGCCCGTCCAGGTCGCGCCTACCGCCGCGCCGGCTGCCTCAGCCAGCCCTGCTGCCGCTCCGCCCGCGAGCCCCGCAGGGACGATGGACCCTGACGCTCAGGACGACTACGACTACTAGCGAGCGAGGGCGGCAGCGGCAGCTTGCTGACGCGGACGCACGAGCGAGTGTGTACGGCGAAGCCGTACTAGGAGCTGCCGACTGAGGGCCGTGAGGGGCACGATCCCTCGACCTGCTCTTTAGAAGAGAGCTGCTCTATCCACTGAGCTAACGGCCCGTGACACCAGTTTAGAGCGCCGCCCCTGCTCGGTCGGTGGTCGGTCGCTATCTCGAGACGGTGTGGATCGCCTTCCCCACCGCGACCAGCGCGGCTTCGCGCAGCGTCTCCGCGAGCGTCGGGTGCGCGTGGACCGTCGCGATGATGTCGTACGCCGTCGCCTCCAGGCGGATCGCAAGCGTCGCCTCGGCGATCAGCTCGCTGGCCTGCGGACCCATCACGTGCACGCCGACGATGCGGTGATCGCTGCCCGTGGTGAGCAGCTTGGTCATGCCGTCGCTCTCGCCGAGCGCGAGCGCACGGCCCGAGGCGCGGAACGGGAAGCGCGCGACCTTGACGTTGCCCTCGCCGAAGCGCTCCTTGGCCTGCGCCTCGCTGAGCCCGACCGATGCGATCTCGGGGTGCGTGTAGACGACGCTCGGGACGACCTCGTAGTCCATCTTCGCGTCCTCGCCGAGGATCGTGTCGACCGCGACCTCACCCTGGGCGGACGCTACGTGCGCCAGCATCGCGCGGTTCTCGAAGCTCGCCGCCGTGCAATCGCCGACCGCGTACACGTCCTTGATGCTTGTCTTCATCCGCTCATCGACCTGGACGCCGCGCCTGCCCATCGCGAGGCCGGCCTTGTCCGCGCCGCGCAGCTCCGGCACCCGGCCGGCGCCGAGCACGACGGCGTCGGCCTCGAACGTCTGTGCCTTGCCCTCGACCTCGGCGGTCACGACGACCGTCCCGTTCTTGCGCCGTTCGGCGGCCGTCACCTTCGCGTTGCCGAGCACCTTGAAGCGGCCGTGTGACTCGAGGGCCTTGACCAGGAGCTTCACGAGCTCCGGGTCGGAGCCCGCGAGGGGCATGGGCAGCATCTCGAGCACGGTCACGTCGGAGCCGATCTCCGAGTAGAAGGCGCCCAGCTCCATCCCCACGACCCCGCCGCCGATCACGACGATCCGCTTGGGCAGCTCACGAAGGTCGAGCGCGCCGACGTTGTCGAGCGGCTTCGCCTCGGCCAGGCCCTGGATCGGCGGGATCGACACGGTCGATCCTGTGGCCACGATCGTCGCGTTCGCCTGGATGGATCGTTTGCCGTCCGCGCCATCGACGCGGATCTCGGTCGCCGACACCAGCTCGCCCGTCGCCTTGATGAGGTCGACCTTGCGGGTCTTGAGGAGCGACTCGATGCCCGACACGAGCTGCTTCACGACCTGGTCCTTGCGGGCCATCGCCTTGGCCAGGTCGAACTCGCCGGTCAGGTGCAGCCCAGTGACAGCGCTGTGCGTGCCCATCCAGTAGAAGTGGCTCGAGTCGAGGAGCGCCTTGGAGGGGATGCAGCCGACCGTGACGCAGGTCCCGCCCACGCGGTCCTTCTCGACCAGAGCGACCTTGGCGCCGCGCACGCCCGCGTGGAGGGCGGCGACATAGCCACCGGGTCCGCCGCCGAGGATCGCGATGTCGTACCGATCGGCCACT
>CAZTAI010000029.1:8070-12978 GCA_964611555.1 uncultured Chloroflexota bacterium
GACATAGCCACCGGGTCCGCCGCCGAGGATCGCGATGTCGTACCGATCGGCCACTTACTTCTTGAACAGCGTAGAAGGGTTGGATGCTTCCCGCTCCAGGGGATGTGCTGTGTATCCATGCCGCCGGTAGAGGAGCAGATAGAGCGGGAGGAAGGCGCAGCCGAGGCGCTCGTACTGCCGCACATGGCCGCACTCGTGACGCCAGAGCGCATCCGTGGGCTCCGCGGCAGACACGACCACGTGGCCGAACGTGATCGCCGCATATCCGCGCCGCGAGAGGATGAGGCGCGCCAATCCGCGGTCGCTCACGTAGAGGAAGCAGCCGTCACGGACGCGCGGCAGGGCGAGGGAGAGCAGGCCCACGACGTGCCCGATCGGGTCCGCGTGGTGCGCGATGAGCCGCCTCAGCGACTCAGTTGACGTTGTCGATGACCGCCTGGACCGCTGTCGAGAGCCTGGCCTCGTCGGTGACGCGCGTGTCGAACTTCACGTAGAGGGTGTCATCGAGCGGCGCCATCCGGACCGACACGACACCAGGGATCTTCTTCGTACCCGTCACTACCTGTGACGCACAGGACTGTCATATCAGCCCGGAGACCTGCATCGAGAATTCGCGCGTCTCGGCGGCCGACGGCGAGCCTAGCGGCGCTGGCTCGGCGGTCGTCGAGGTCGGCGCACCGGGCGAAGACGCCACGGGCGCACCGCATGCGGCCACTAGGATCGCGGCCACCAGGACCAGGCGTGAGATGACCCTCATCACAACGATCGTACGCCCGCCAAATGAGAGAGGGGCCCCGTTCGGGCCCCTCTCCGCTGGTCTCGGGTGCGCTCGAGGCTACGGCTTGTCGATGACCTTGTCGTCGGCGTGCTCGATCTTGCCGCGGGCGTCCGCGATCTCCTCGCGGACCTTGCCCTTGACCTGCTCGCCCTTGCCGCTCCACTCGGTCGAGGAGTCCCCGCCGAGCTTCCCGGCCTCTTCCTTGATCTTGCCGCCAGCCTGTTCAAGCTGGCCCTTGGTCTTTTCCTTCTCGTGCGGCATGTGTGCCTCCTTATCGATGTCGCTGACACACGTGCCGCAAGGTCCGTGCCTCTAGCCGCCGAGCTCCTTGAGGACGCGCTCCTGGCGCTCCAGAACGTGCGTCTGCACCTCGCGCAGCCAATGCGTGAGATCAGCCGTCAGCTCGACCGCTTCGCGGAGGAGTTCCGCGCGCGCTACATCGTTCGTGACCGCGGCCGCCTGGACGATCAACTCGTCGGTCTTCGTCTCGTAGTCGGTGACCTTGACGCCGAAGACCTTGAGCAGCTTCCGTGTGGGATCCGCCGGCTGTCGCTCCTCGCGACCCTGCTGTCCTTCCATCTGCCCCTCCCGATCAGAGGCCAAGCTACAGGAGGCTCAGGCGGACGAGGACTCGGTCGGGCGTGGCGCGACGCGTGACGGCAGCGCGAGGAGCGTGAGACCCGCGAGGAACGCCGAGATGCTTGGGAGGAGCAGACCGATGGAGAGCCCGTAGGCCTGCCAGGCCGCCGCGGCTCCGAGCCCACCCACCACGGTGCCGAGGTTGGAGAGCGCGCTGACGAATCCGAAAGTGCGACCCTTGCGTCCCTCCGGGGACGCTTCGTTCAGTAGCGCGAACCAACTCGCGCCGAAGGCCGTGAGACCGCCGCCCGCGATGAAAGTGATCAGGTAGAGGACCGCGCGCGGCCAGTCGAGGACCATGGCGAAGCCGAACAGGAAGACCGGGATCGTCGAGACAACGCCGATCCGCCGGCGGCCGGTGCGGTCGGCGAGGTGTCCGAGCGGAGCTCCGAGCGCTACCGAGCCCGCGCCGATCAGCGAGAAGATCAGCCCGACCTCGAGCATCGACCAGGAGCGCACCTCCGTCGCGAACGGCGCGTATGTCGTGATGAAGCCGCCGAACCCCGAGGTCAGGAAGAGGTTCGCGACCAGCAGCGTGATCACCGAGCGGTTCAGGGCCGATGTGGGCGCCCCGATCCGGGGGGCGCTCGCCGGCCTGGACGGGGCGGGAAGCGTGAGCAGGGCGAAGAAGGCGATGCCGCTGGTGACGGCGACGATGACGAAAGGCGCGCGCAGGTCGAACAGCGCCACGATCGTGCCGCCGAACGCCGGCCCGATCACCGACCCCGCGGAGGCCGCCGAGGCCAGCACGCCGTTGACCATGGCCATGCGCTCGGCCGGGGCCACCTGGGCGATGTACACGCGGCTGCCGATGAGGTTCCCGCCCGCCCCCAGGCCGGCGAAGCCGCGGTAGGCGATGAGGGCCAGGGCGTCCTGGGCGGTCGCTATCAGGGCGTTCCCGGCCGCGTAGATCGCGGTCCCGAAGCGGATGAAAGGCAGGCTGCCAGTCCGGTCCATGTACACGCCGGCGAGCAGCTGTCCGGCGGTATTCGTGAGAGAGAAGGCCGCGGTCATGAGTCCCAGCTGAACGGGAGTGGCCCCCAGGGAGATGGCGTAGAGGGGCATGAGCGGGAGCATCACGCCTATCCCCAGGCTGGAGATGAAGGAGATCGCCGCCACGATCGCGAGCGGGCCGCGCACCGCGGCAAGCCGAGCGGCGAGCGAGCGCATCCTCGGTCACGCTAGCCCGATCGCCGTCCGCCTCGGCCCGGCCGCCCCGCCGGGAGCCCCGCCGCTTCGTGGGGCGTGCAAGAATGCGGCGCACCGAGCCCGAATGGGCCATTTTCCTTAGGGAGGGACTGCACAGGTGGCGATGACGAAGACCGAGACGATCCGCGAGCTGGCAGAGCGAAGCGGCCTCGATCGCAAGCAGGTGACCACTGTCCTCGAGTCACTCGCGGAGCTCTCGTACGAGCAGGCGCGCGACGGATTCACGATCCCGGGCCTGGGCAAGCTCGTCCTCGTGGACCGCAAGGCCCGCACTGGCCGCAACCCGGCGACCGGCGAGCAGATCCAGATCCCGGCGAAGCGCGTCCTCAAGTTCCGCATCGCCAAGCAGGCCAAGGACGCCGTCCTCGCCGCCCGCGGGTCCAAGAAGAAGTGACCCCGGCGCGTTCCTAGCACTCTTCCGGCTCAGCTCGCGGCGATCGCCTCCTTGAGGCGGGCCGCGAGCTGGGCCGCTTCGCCCTCGGAGTAGCGCTTCCGCATCCAGACCATCCCCGCCCGGAACAGTCCGTCCCCTTCGCGCCTCGGGACCACGTGGACGTGGAAGTGCGGGACGCTCTGGCTCACGCGCGTGTTGATGCCGGTGTAGGAGCCGTCCGAGCCGAACACCTTCGGGAACACGCGCGAGACGCGCTGCACGGCGCTGAACACGGGGTCGATCAGATCGGCCGGCAGCTCGTCGAGATCGGCGACGTGCGCGCGCGGCGCGACGAGGACGTGACCTTTGATGAGCGGAGCGCTGTCGAGGAACCCGATGACGCGCTCGTCCTCGAACACGACGTTCGCTGGGATCTCACCGCGCGCGATCCCGCAGAAGATGCAGTCCTTCATCAGGCGAGCGCCAGGCCCGCAGCGACGCTCGAGAATGCGGCGAAGTCGCGGCGCTGAGCGTCCGGGAAGCGGCGCGCGAGGAGCGCGCGTGCCGACGGCAGCGCGCTCGAGCCGCCGGTCATGACCACCTCGCCGATGGCTGCCGCCGGAAGGTCCGCGCGGCGCAGCACCTCGGTGACCAGCTCGTCGATCTCCCGCAGGAGTGAGGCGGTCGCGACCTCGAACCGGCGTCGCGGCACCACGGCGTCGATGTCCACCTCCGCGCGGTGGAAGGCCAGGAACGCCGTCTCCTCGGTGGAGAGCTCGATCTTCACCCCGTCCGCGGCGGCGAAGATCTCGTAGCCGAGCTGCATCTCGATCGCGCTGCGCAGCGCGGACAGCTCGCGGCGCGGCGCTCCGGAACGCACCAGGTCGTCGAGCGCTTCGAGGAGCGGCTTCTCGTTGAGTGATGAGAGCGCGTGCCAGTCGGCGATGGCGTTCACGATGAACGCCGGTAGGCGCAGCCGTTTCGGACCCCAAGTCGAGGTCGCACCGAGCCGCGGCGCGACCACGAGATCGATCAGCGCCTGCGTGAAGCGATCGCCCGCGACGCCGCGGCCCGCGGTCGCGACGATCCGCACGTCCTCGCCGCGCCGGTCGGCGACGCAGAGGTCGAGCGTGCCGCCGCCGAAGTCGAAGACCAGGCTGGTCCCCTCGCCCACGTTCGCGGCGCGCGCCGCCGCGACCGGCTCGTGCTCGAACTGGATCTCCTTGAAGCCCGCGAGACGCGCCGCCTCCTCGAGGCGCGACAGCGCGAGGCCCTCGACGGTCGCACCCCCGACGAACTCGACCGGCCGCCCGATGCGGATCGCTTCCGGCGCGACACCGGCGATCTCCGTCGCGCGGCGGCGCACGTGGTCGAGGACGATCGCGACGAGCGCCGTGAGCGACATCGGCGTGCCGAACACCGAGGTCGGCTGATCCAGCGGCGATCCGAGGAAGGACTTGAGGGACTGGAAGAGTCGCCCCGGCGCGTCCACGTCGGCGAGGATGTTCGCCTCGACCGGCTTCTGGAAGGGATTCGAGGAGGCCATCTTGAAGCCGAGCATCTTCACCTGGCGCTTCACCGGTCCGCGCACGCGCTCGTCGCTGAGGTATCCCTCAATGGCCGGCCGGCCCACGAGCGTGGAGCCGTCGCGGCGCGCATAGAGGATGGTGGGCATGGTCTCGCCCGCGATCTCGTCGATCGGCAGGAGGCGCACACCGGCTCCGTCGCTCACGGCGAGCGACGTATTGGACGTCCCGAAGTCGAGGCCGAACCGCATGGGAGGGGCAAGGCTAGCGGCGCCTTCGCGCCTCCTCTTCCGGCGGGCGGATACCACGGAATGTTCGCCAGACGAGCAGGTCGTACCCCACCTTCAGGCCGCCCGCGATGAAGAACGGCAGGCCCAGGGCGG
>CAZTAI010000030.1:0-12739 GCA_964611555.1 uncultured Chloroflexota bacterium
TCAGTCAGCCGGTCCGCGCGCGGGCCGGCCGGGCCCTGCGGCGATCTCGAGCGACTCCGACAGCAGGTCGTGCTGAAGGGTGAGCGCACGCGGCACGGTCGGGCCGAGGTGCTTCAGCCAGTCGGCGTGCTTCGCGAGCTCCTCACGCCACTCGTCGGCATCGACCCGCAGTGCCGCCTCGACCGCGGCGGTGTCGGTCGGCAGCTGGTCGAGCTCCAGGTCGCTGGTGCGCGGCGTCCACCCGACCGGCGTCTCGCGCGCGCTGGCGCGGCCGTCGCAGCGGTCAAGGATCCACTTGAGGACGCGCATGTTCTCGCCGAACCCGGGCCAGAGGAACTTCCCGTTCGAGTCCTTGCGGAACCAATTCACCAGGAAGAGGCGCGGCGGCCGCGTCATGCGCGTGCCCATCTCGAGCCAGTGCTCGAAGTACGTGCCCATGTCGTACCCGACGAACGGGATGTTGGCCATCGGGTCGCGGCGCAGCACGCCGACCGTGCCGGTCTTGGCGGCGGTCGTCTCGGATCCCATCGTGCCGGCCTGGTACACGCCATGGGTCCAGTTGAAGGACTCGAGGACCAGGGGCACGGTCGATGACCGGCGGCCGCCGAAGATGAGCGCCGAGATCGGCACGCCCTTCGGGTCGTTCGCTGCCGGCGAGAGGATCGGGTTGTTCGAGAGCGGCACCGTGAACCGGGAGTTCGGGTGCGCCGCCGGCTCGTGCGATCCTCGGCGCCACTCGCGACCGCGCCAGTCGGTGAGGCGCTCGGGCGTCCCGTTCATGCCCTCCCACCAGACGTCCATGTCCGGCGTCAGCGCGACGTTCGTGAAGATCGCGTCGTGCTCGAGCATGCGCATGGCGATCGGGTTGGTGGCCTCGCTGGTGCCGGGCGCGACGCCGAAGAAGCCGGCCTCCGGGTTGACGGCGTAGAGCTGGCCGTCCTCGCCGATGCGCAGCCAGACGATGTCGTCGCCGAGCGTGCGGATCTTCCAGCCCTCGAACGCGGGCGGCGGCATGAGCATCGCCAAGTTCGTCTTGCCGCAGGCGCTCGGGAATCCGGCGGCGATGTAGCGGACCTCGCCTTTGGGGCTCGTCGCCTCGAGCAGCAGCATGTGCTCCGCGAGCCAGCCCTCGTGGCGCGCGATGTAGCTGGCCATGCGCAGCGCCAGGCACTTCTTGTTGAGGAGGGCGTTCCCGCCGTAGCCCGAGCCGATCGACCAGATGACGTTGTCCTGCGGGAAGTGGACGATGTAGCGGCGCGACGGATCGCAATCGGCGACCGAGTGCAGGCCGCGGTTGAAGTCGTCCGACGACCCGAGCTTCTCGAGGGCGACCGTGCCCATGCGGGCCATGATCCGGATGTTGAGCGCGACGTAGACGCTGTCGGTGAGCTCGATGCCGACCTTGGCGAAGGGCGACTCGGGCACACCCATGATGTAGGGGACCACGTACATGGTCCGGCCCTTCATCGCGCCGTCGTAGAGGCCCCGCAGCTTCGCGTACATCTGCGAGGGCTCCATCCAGTTGTTGGTCGGCCCCGCTTCCTCCTTCGTCGGAGTGCAGACGAACGTCAGCTCCTCGGTGCGGGCGACGTCGTTGGGGTTGGAGCGGCTGTAGTAGCTGCGCGGTCGCTTCTCGTCGTTCAGCGGGAGCAGCACGCCAGAGTCGATGGCTTCCTTCAGAAGGCGCTCGCGCTCTTCCTCCGAGCCGTCGCACCAGTACACGCGGTCCGGCTTGCACATGCGGGCCATCTCATCGACCCACGCGGCGAGACCCCTGTTGGTGGTCGGAGGTGCGACGGTCGCGCTCATGCGGTCAGCGCCCCTTTACCGTCCCGTCCTTCTTGCGGCGCTCGAACTCTTCGCGCGCCTCTTCGAGGACCGTGGGGTCGGTGAGGATATCGATCGTGGCGAGGGCCATCCCCTTCGCCGCTATGAGCGCGTTCTCGTTCGCCTGGGGTGTCCCCGCGGCGTCGCGGAATGCCGTGGAGTGGCCGGGAGTGCCCTCCGGCGCGATGGCGATGTACGGGTGGATCGACGGGATGACACGGCTGATGTTCCCCATGTCCGTGGAGCCCATGCGCTCGTCCGCCGACGTCGACATCACCGGGAGACCCAGCGACCTCACGTGCTCGCCCCAGCGCTCCGAGATCGAGGTCGCGGGGACCATGTTCTCGTAGCTCGAGTTCTCATGGACCGTGACCTTGACCTTCGTACCCGTCGCGGTCGCCGCACCCTCCGCGCAGGCGACGAAGCGCTTGAGGACCTCCTGCTGGTAGCTGTGGTCCAGGGCCCGAACGCTCCACTTCGACGCGGCGTACTCGGGGATGATGTTCGCGGCGCTGCCGCCGCTGGTGATGATCCCGTGCACGCGCGCGTCCGAGCGCAGCTGCTGGCGCATCGCGTTCACGGCGTTGTACGTCGTGATGATCCCGTCGAGAGCGTTGATCCCTCGGTCGGGCTGCGCCGCGGCGTGCGCGGCCTTGCCGTGGAACTCGACGTCGACCCGGCTCGAGGCGAGCGATCCGCGCATCGAGAGCGTGCGGCTCGAGGGGTGGACCATCATCGCGGCGTCGATGTCGTCAAAGCCGCCGGCGCGGAGGATCGCGACCTTCCCGCCGCCGCCCTCTTCGGCCGGAGTGCCGATCGCCGCCACCTTGCCTTTGAGCTCACCGATCGCCGCGCGCACACCGATCGCGGCGGCGACGCCCATGATCGCGATGAGGTTGTGCCCGCAGGCGTGGCCGATGTCAGGGAGCGCGTCGTACTCGGAGAGGATCGCGACGGTCGGGCCGTCTCCCTTGCCGGAGGCGTCCGCGCGATACGCCGTCTCGACCCCTGCGTAGCCTCGCTTCACCTCGAACCCGGCGCCCTCGAGGAAAGCGGCGATCCAGGAGGCGGCCTGCCGCTCCTGGTATCCGAGCTCCGGGTTCTTGTGGATGCGGGCCGAGAGCTCCAACAGCCCCTCGCGGTGCTCGTCGATGGCGGCGAGCGCGCGAGCATGCGCGGCGGAACGGCCTGGCACGAGTTAGAGCGTACCGGCGCAGCCGGAGGCCCGCTGGCGCTACTTCTTGCGCGGCGTCCGGTGGCCCTCGACCAGCGCCACTATCACGCCGTCGAGCGCCTGATCCGCCTCCTCGAACAGGGTCGTCGTCTGAGAGGCGTCGAGCTCCCGCCGTCGCGCGATGGTCGCGATCTCGGACATGAACCGGGCTCGGAAGAAGAGGAAGGCTTGCGTCGTCTCGCCGATCGAGAGCCCGCTCCTGCCCGACTCGATGCCGTACTCGCGGCCAAGCGCCTCGGCCTGCCGCAGCATCTGCTCGCGACCCGTGCGGCGCGCCGTGTCGAGCGATCCGAGGAGCAGCGCGGCCATGCGCCGGCCCTGCTCGCGGAACCAGACCAGTGACCGCTCGTCGAGGCGCGCGTGCCAGTCCTGCTCGTCCATCGCGGCGATGTCGGAGCGGACGCGGCGCCGCAGTTCAGCGGCGACGCGATCGGGCGGCTCGCCGAGCGCAGTGAGTAGCGTGCGTCGCGCGCGCGGGCGGGGGAGCATCGCCTCGATCGAGCTCCGCGTGAAGCGGCGGTGACCTCCCGGCGTCTTCAGGACCTCGATCTTTCCCGCGTCGGCCCAGCGGCGGAGCGTGTCGGGATCGACGCCGAGCAATCGGCTGGCTTCCCCGAGGGCCAGCCAGGTGGGCTCGCCTGCTCGAGTTGGCATAGGGCTCACGCTAGATCCGTGGCACACATGCTGCTTCCCATGAAGGAAGGCGACCTTCCCCGCTAGCCACTAAGTCCTGAACGCGAATGCAGCGCCGGCCCGGGGAGGCCGGCGCTGCGCATGTGTGGAGGGGTAGGATTTCTTAGGACGCTGAGGCGAGGGACGAGAGCCACGCCGGGATCGCGCTCGCGCGGGCCTTCGCGCTCGTCACGTCGACGGCCGTTGCGACGACGCGCTTCACGCGACCATTCCGACCGACCACTGGCTCGTGCCGCACGGAGATGCGCCGCTTCCCGACCTTGACGTTCACCGTGAGCGGCCGGCCTTCGATCGCGCGCTTCACGACATCGGCGGAGACCAGACCCGAGCGCACCTCGAGGGCGGCATCGCTGCCGCCGAGGCAGCTCCCGACCGCGCGGATGAGGAAACCGTCGGTGTCGTACTCGAACATCAGGAGCCCCGCATCCGCGAGGAGGGGTCCCAGCTCGGCCTGCGTGTGCTGCTTCATGGGTGCGTACGTTCGTGCTTGGGCCCGGTCGCTCGCATCACCCGCGCGCACGAACAGCGGTCAGACGTTCGTCGTATCGGCTGCGACGGCCGTCGTACCGAGGCCGCATAGGGCATCGTTCCTTCTATATGGGCGTGCTTCGGGTCCTCCTGGTCGTCCTTCTGGCGGCGGGCTGCTCCGCCGTGGGCGAGGTCCTGCCTCCGACCTCCACGCTGGCGTTGGCGCCGACCGCCTCGCCCGCCTCGCCGTCGCCGACCATCACCCCAGGGAACAAGGGTTTCGTCCCGAGCATCGGGTCGCCCGGTGCGAGCCAGTTCGTCCTCGCCACCCCAAGCCCGCAGGCGGCGCCGCGCGCGACCGCCAACACTGGCGCCGTGCTGGCCTCGATCGACCTCCACGAGTTCGCGGTGGGCCCTATCGCCGATCCGCAGTGGACTTCGGACTGGCGCGAGCCCGGGTTCGCTTTCACGCGCCTCGTCCCGTCATGGAACGCCAGGACACCGGAGGGAACGTGGATCACGGTCGAAGCGCAGGCCCGCCGCGCGTCGGGCGGCGAGACGGCGTGGTACTCGTTCGGAACGTGGACGTTCGGGGACGACGTGGTCACGCGAGCGTCGGTCCATGGTCAGCGCGATGCGGACGCGCGGGTCGAGACTGACACGCTGCTGGCGGCCGTACCCATGACCGCCTACCGGCTGCGCGTCGCGCTCCAGAGAGCCGCGGGAGTGGCCCTCCCGCCCACTGTCCATCGGGTCACCGTGGTCGTCTCGGATGATGCGGCGGTGCGGAGCGCGCCAGCGAGCGCGCACACCGGTGTGGTCCGTGATCTCTCGGTGCCTCAGTTCTCGCAGGAGACTCACCGTGGGGAGTACCCGCAGTACGACGGCGGGGGCGAGGCCTGGTGCAGCCCGACGTCCACGGTCATGGTCCTCAGGTCCTGGGACCGTGGCCCGACCCGAGGTGACCTTTCGTGGGTCGATCCGTCTTACGCCGATCCGGAGGTCGACCACGCGGCCCGCTTCACGTACGACGCGACCTACCGAGGGACGGGCAACTGGTCGTTCAACACCGCCTATGCATCGCAGTACGGAGTGCGGGCGTTCGTGACGCAGCTCCGATCGCTGGCCGAAGCCGAGCGCTTCATCGCGCGCGGCATTCCGCTCGTCGCATCGATCAACGCCCCGCCAGGCGGGCTGCCGGGCTTCCTGTACGCGCAGGGGACGAACGGGCACCTGCTCGTGATCCGCGGCTTCACCGCAAGCGGTGACGTGATCGCCAACGACCCGGCCGCGCTGTCGAACGCCGAGGTGCGGCGCGTCTACCCGCGGGCAGCCTTCGAGCGGGTCTGGGTCGGCGGCTCGGGCGGCATCGTGTACGTCATCCACCCAGCCGACCACGCGCTTCCCGAGCGTGTACAGGGGGCGACCGCGAACTGGTGACCCGTGCCGGACCGGTTCGAGAGCTACGCGCCGGCGATCAACGGTGAAAGGCGGCTAGCTCCGCCGGCTCGCGACTCGTCACCGCGTCCGGTCCCCCATCGGTCCCGTCGAGCAGCGGTGCGAAGTACGCCACCAGCGGCGGGGGAAGCTCGCGCGGATCCGGGAAGTTGGTCGGGATGTCCGCGAAGAACTCGGCGGGGTTCGCATGGTCGCGCTGCGGCAGGAAGGACCGACGGACCCAGTCGCGATAGCGCGGGTAGCCGTCGAGAAAAGTGCGGCTCGCGTCGAGCGCGCCCCAGAGCGCGGGCCAGCTGGCATCGTCGTCGGGCCGGTACCGCGGGTCGTTGTGCGCGATGAAGTGGAACATCTCATGGCGAGCCGAGAGCACGACCTGCCTGGTCCCTTCGTACGTCTCGACGCCGCCGGCGAGCCACACCTCATTGCGGTCCGGCCAGTACCCGCCACCGGACCGCGCGTCGTAGCGGTGGAAGGGACAGCGCGCGCCGAGCGTGCGCACGGGCTCCGGGAAGGGCGCGAGCGCCTGGGCTACGAGGTCGCGTCCGGGTGTGACGTAGAGGTACAGGCGGCGTGACCAGAGCATCGCGCGGAGACGCGCGATGTCCGCGGCGCCGAGGTTGCGCTCCGCTGCGTGCAGCAGCCGCCGGCCGAGCGCGTTCAGCGGCGCGGGACGCGTGAGCGGGCGGAACGGCGCATCCATGAGGTCAGAGGATCGCATATCGTGCCGAGCCGTGGCAGCGGCATTCGACCTCGTGGTGCGCGGCGGGACGATCTACGACGGGACTGGTGGTGATCCGTACCGCGGCGACCTCGCCACGAGGGGCGATGAGGTCGCGGCGGTCGGCGCCGTGTCAGGTCGAGGCTCCCGCGAGATCGACGCGACAGGACTCGCCGTCGCGCCCGGCTTCATCAACATGCTCAGCTGGGCCACCGAGTCGCTGCTCGAGGACGGGCGCTCCCAGAGCGACATCCGGCAGGGCGTGACCCTCGAGCTGTTCGGCGAGGGCTGGTCCATGGGTCCGCTCAACGATCGGATGAAGCGCGACATGCTCGAGCGCCAGAGCGACGTCAAGTTCGACGTCCCCTGGACCACGCTCGGCGGCTTCCTCGATCACCTGGTCAAGCCGGGCATCTCGACGAACGTGGCCTCGCTCGTCGGCGCGACGACGGTGCGCATCAACGTGCTCGGCCACGAGGACCGGCCGCCGAGCCCCGCGGAGCTCGAGCGCATGCGCGCACTCGTCGATCGGGCAATGCGCGATGGCGCGATCGGCGTGGGCTCGTCGCTCATCTACGCGCCGGCGTGCTTCGCGGACACGGATGAGCTGGTCGCGCTATGCGAGGTCGCGGCGCGCCACGGCGGGCTCTACACGTCGCACATCCGGAGCGAGACCGACGGACTGGTCGAGGCCATCGACGAGGTCATTGACATCGTGAAGCGCACCGGCGTGCGCGGTGAGATCTACCACCTGAAGCAGGCGGGCCGCACGCATTGGGGCAAGCTGGACGTGGTCCTCGAGCACATCGAGGCGGCGCGCGCGGCAGGGCTCGGCGTCACCGCGGACATGTACCCGTACACCGCGGGCGCCACGGGCCTCTACGCGATCATGCCGCCGTGGGTACAGGAGGGCGGGCACGACGCCTGGGTCCAGCGGCTCCGCGATCCGGCCATCCGCGCGCGCGTTGCGGAGGAGATGCGCCGCCCTGCGGAGGGCTGGGAGAACTTCCTTTTCAGCATCGACTCGCCCGACGGGATCCTGCTGGCCTCGCTCAAGAACGACAAGCTCAAGCACCTGACGGGCAAGACCCTCGGCGAGGTCGCTCGCATGCGCGGCGTGACGCCCGAGGAGGCGGCCATCGACCTGGTGGTCGAGGATGACAGCCGCGTCGGCGCGATCTACTTCACGATCTCAGAGGACAACGTGAAGCGGCAGGTGCAGCTGCCGTGGATGAGCTTCGGGTCGGATGCCGCGTCGCTCGCGCCCGAGGGCGTCTTCCTCCGCTCGAACCCGCACCCCCGCGCGTACGGGACGTTCGCGCGCGTGCTGGGCCACTACTCGCGCGACGAGGGGCTGATGCCGCTCCAGGAGGCGGTGCGCCGGATGACGTCGTTCCCCGCGGCGACGATGGGCATCGAGAAGCGCGGCACTCTGGCCGCCGGGATGCACGCCGATGTCGTCGTGTTCGACCCGCGAGCGATCAAGGATCACGCGACCTACGCGGACCCACACCGCTACTCGACCGGAGTCGCTCACGTGTTCGTGAACGGGGAGCAGGTGATCCGCGACGGCGAGCACACCGGAGCCACACCGGGCCGCGTGGTGCGCGGCCGCGGAGCCAAGGCCGCCTAGGAGGCGGCGTCCTCCACCGGCTGGTCGGCGAACGCGAAGCTGAGGATCGCCGGCGCGAACGTGCGCGAGTAACGATCCGAGCGCTCGCGGATCTCGCGCGCGATCTCCGGCGCGTCGGGATACCCGAGCTCCGCGACCATCACGAGCGTGAACTCCTCGAGCACCGTGCGCATGCAGTAGTGCGCGAAGAACGGTGAGGTGGAGCCGCCGTTCGCGAGGGACGCGGACGCCTCGGGGTGGTCCAGGTTGAGGACGATGCCGCGCTCCTCCGGGACGTACAGCGCGCGCGGGCTCGTCGCGCCGACGTGGCGGAAGGCGACACGGAATGTTCCGATCGTCCGCGCGCCCTCGAACGAGGGCACCGCGCCTTCGACCTCGCTCGTCTGCGCGGCCGGCCCTTCGGTCCGTGGCGGTCTCGGGCCTCGAGGCACGCCGCGGTCCCGTCTCGGTTGGCGCGGCCTCGGCTCGATCACTGGCTCGGGCTCGACGGGCTCGGGCTCGTCCGCGTGCGGCGCAGGCGCGGATGCGACGACGCGAATGCGCTCGCCGCGGTAGATGGTGTTGAGGAGCGATCCGATGTCGGTGCCGAGGCGCTCGAGCTCCTGCTGCTCGGCGGCGCGCTTGCGCTCGCCGGCGCGGCGCACCAGCTCGCGGCGCACGCCTTCGAGGCACGACCTCATCCAGGGCAGCAGCTCCGCGACGATCGGGTTCCACGGGTTGAGGGTGAGGTCGCGCGTCGAGAGGAACGCCGGGATCGGCACACTGTCGTCGTCCAGCGTGGACGCCTCGATCTCGCCGAAGAGGTACTGGGCCTCGGGCTTGCCTTCCACGCCCGCAAGCGTCATCGCGTTGAGGAAGCCGCCAGACAGGACGGCGATCCCGTTCTCCTCTTCGGTGAGCGGTCGTGCGGCGATCCTGACGATCAGTTCGAGCGGACCGGCGAGCTCGGCGAGCGCCGGAGGAGCCGCGAAGCGCTGCTCCTCGACCGACTCAGGCTGGAGGTACTCGACGCGCTCGCTCTCCACCAGCACCCGGTGCTGGACGAGGTGCCGTCCGAGCTGACGCTGCAGGTAGCGGACGATCTCCGAGCGGTCGACGCGCGTGCCACGGTGAAGGTCCTCGATCGAGACGAGCGTGCCGTCAGCGGCATCGGTCGGCTCGTCCACCAAGATCTCGCTCACGGGCACCGGCCGCCCGGCTTGCGCGTGCTCGAGGTCGGTGCGAGCGAGCTCGGCCACGTTCCGGACGCCCGCCTGGACCGTGTCGACGCGCAGCCGGTCCGCACGCCCGAACGCCGCGATCTTGCCGGTGCCGAAGCGGCCGCGAACCTTGCGCCCGCTACGGCGGAGCGCGTTCTCGCCGTGCATGGTGAAGAAGGAGCGGAGCTGTTCGCGCGACATGCCCGCCGCGTCGTCGGCGATCTCGATGCGTCGCCGCGGACCGACCGTGGCGATGGTCACGCGGACCGTGCAGGAGCGGCCCGGCGGCGTCGCGTCGACGGAGTTGGAGACGTACTCGTAGACCGCCTTCGGGACCGTGGCGAAGTGGGCGGCATTGGCCAGGACGTCGCGGCCGACGTGCGTGACGAGGGCGAGCGGCTGATCCGTGAACAGGACCGGGCGCTTCTCTGCGAGGACCGTCACGCTGTCTCCTTTCGCACTCTGTCCGCCGACGAGTAGGGCTAAAAGGCAACAAAAAAGAGCAGGGGCGCGCCTCACGGCACGCTCCCGCTCCCCATTTGCGGCTTGGCTCGCCCGATCATAGCCCTGCCCGGCTGCCTGCTATTGGCGCGCTGGTGTCAGTCTCAGCATGCGCGAGCCGTGCGACGGCACGTTCGCGTCGAAGCCTTCCCTGGTAACGGCTATATCCGCGCGCTCCCAGAGATCGCGGACGGTCACGGTCGCCGAGGCTGACCACCCGAGCTCCGTCCAGCTGACCCCGATCTCGCGCGGCGCATCGCCACGCTCGAACAGCACCACGGCGCGGGATCCGTCGGCGAGCTCCCGGGCCCAGACCTCGCTCGTGCCGTCGGCCCGGACGAGGTCGCCCTGCTTGCCGAGCGGGTCCTGGTCCACGGCGATGACCTCGGGGGCGGTGAGGATCGCGCACACGTCCCCGCTCATGTCGCGCAGGTCATTGCCCGCCATGAGCGGCGCCGACAGCACGGACCAGAGGCTGAAGTGCGCGCGGTACTCCTCGATCGTCATGCCGCCGTTGCCCACCTCGAGCATGTCCGGGTCATTCCAGCCGTCCGGACCGGCGTGGTCCGCGATCCCGCGCTGCCGGTCGAGGACCGCGGTGAGGCTCTCCCAGGTGTCCTGGATGTCCCAGCACGTGCGCCAGAGGTGGCCGACCTCGGCGGCCCACTCCCAGGGGTGATGGCGGCCCCACTCGCAGATGCTGAGGACCATCGGCCTCCCGGCGCGGAGGAAGGCGTCGCACCACTTCGTGTACTGGGTCCTCGCGCCGAGCCCGTCCGTGTGGCACCAGTCCACCTTCACGTAGTCGACGCCCCAGGAAGCGAACCTCCTCGCGTCCTTGAGCTCGTAGCCGAAGCTGCCCGGAAAGCCCTGGCAGGTGGCGGTCCCGGCGTCGGTGTAGATGCCGAACCGCAGACCCAGCGCGTGGACCCGCTCGGCCAAGGCCGGGATGCCGCTACCGAAGCGCGTCCTGTCCTCCACCAGCTCCCCGGCACCGTCGCGCTCCTTGGCCTCCCAGCCGTCGTCGATCACGACGTAGCGGTAGCCAGCGTCGCGCATCCCGCTCTCGACCATGGCCTCGGCGGTCTCGCGGATCAAGCGCTCGTCCACGTCGATCTGGAAGCGATTCCACGAGTTCCAGCCCATCGGCGGAGTGGGCGCCAGCCCGTCGCGCCGCCGACCAAGTCCCATCCCTCGAATTGTCGGTGGGGCCGCCGTGGACTGGGCGTGGCTGTCGCCGGGGCTGAACGGGTAACGACCAAGAAGGTGGGTGCTGATGCTCGAAGCACCTTCCGAAGAGCCTCTGGGACTCGCGAGGCCGGTGGGTGTCGTAGAGGCATGTGGGATCTCTGCAGTGGATCACTGCGGACCCGCAGGAATTCACTGCACTCTTCCTCATGGCCGAATGAAGGGCGTGGCCACGCCGCCGAGCCTGGCGGGAGGTCACGCGGAGACGACCCATCTTTAAAAGTCCGCGTCCTCTCGGTACCGCGCAGGCCGCCGATCGCTCGCGGGTGGACAATGAGCGCGTGGGCGTCTCGACGGCCGAGCGGGTGAAGGTCGCGCCGGAGCGGCGCGAGACGATGCTCATCGGAAGCGAGCGGGTCGCGGCGGCCGACGGCCGCACCTTCTATGTCGAGACTCCCGCGAAGCGGGGCGAGATCATCGCCGAGGTGCCGCGCGCGAGCGCCGCCGACGTGGACCGCGCGGTCCGAGCGGCCGCCGCCGCGTTCCCGCTATGGAAAGCGACGCACTGGAAGGAGCGCTCGCGCGCCCTCTACAAGATCGCCGACGCCGTCGAAGCGCGGATCGAGGAGCTGGCGCGAACTCTGTCGATGGAGACGGGCAACGCGATCCGCACCATCACGCGGCCCGAGGTCAAGACCGTCGTCGACACCTTCCGTTACTACGCCGGTCTCGCGAGCGAGCTCAAGGGCGAGACCGTGCCGCTCGGCACGGGGATGCTCTCGTACACGGTGCGCGAGCCCTTCGGGGTCGTCGGCGCGATCATCCCGTGGAACGTCCCGCTGCTGATCGGCGTCTGGAAGATCGGTCCGGCGGTGGCGACCGGCAACACGATCGTGATCAAGCCTTCGGCGGACGCGCCGCTGGCGCTGCTCGAGCTCGGGCGCATCTGCTCGGACCACCTGCCGCCCGGCGTGGTGAACGTCGTGACCGGGCTGGGGGAGGAGTGCGGCGCCGCACTCGCGGAGCACCCGCTCGTCAGCAAGATCACGTTCACCGGCAACACCGAGACCGGCAAGTCGATCATGCGCGCGGCTGCCGAGCGGATCGTCCCGGTCACCCTCGAGCTCGGCGGGAAGAGCCCGCAGATCGTCTTCCCCGACGCGAACACCGAGAAGACCGTCGACGGCGTCATCTCGGCGATGCGCTTCACTCGCCAGGGCCAGTCCTGCACGGCCGGGTCGCGCCTCTTCCT
Source organism: uncultured Chloroflexota bacterium (assembly GCA_964611555.1). Classification (GTDB taxonomy): domain Bacteria; phylum Chloroflexota; class Limnocylindria; order P2-11E; family P2-11E; genus GWC2-70-10. The sequence continues at coordinate 12,172 of CAZTAI010000030.1, forward strand.
GCACGCGAGCATCGCGGACGACTTCCTCGCGAAGCTGGCGGCGAAGCTCTCGAAGATCCGCCTGGGCGATCCGCTCGACGAGACCACTGACATGGGCGCCATCGTCAGCAAGCGCCAGTTCGAGAAGGTGAGCGGCTACATCGCGGACGGCGCCGCCCAGAAGGGCGCGCAGACCGTCACCGGAGGCGTGCCGCCCTCAGAGGGTCCTCTCGCGGAGGGCTACTTCGTGCAGCCGACCGTCATCGCGCAGGTCGCCAACGACTGGCGCATCGCGCGCGAGGAGATCTTCGGCCCCGTGATGGTGGCGATCCCGTGGACCGACGAGGCCGAGGTCATCCGCATGGCCAACGACACGCACTACGGGCTCGCGGCGTACGTGTGGACGCGTGACATCGGCCGTGCGATCCGGACCGCGCATGCGCTGGACGCGGGCTGGGTCCAGATCAACCAGGGACCCGGCCAGTTCGCGGGCCAGTCCTACGGCGGGATGAAGCAGAGCGGGATCGGCCGGGAGTTCTCGCTCGAGGGGATGCTCGAGAGCTACACGCAGCGCAAGAGCATCACGATC
>CAZTAI010000031.1:0-10130 GCA_964611555.1 uncultured Chloroflexota bacterium
GACATCAGCTTCCGGAAGCTGCGCTACATGCGGCGCTACGGACTGCCGCTGGTGCACGGGACGATCTTCTCGCTCCCGTTCCGTGACTCGTCGTTCGACGTGATCGTCTGCAGCGAGGTCATCGAGCACATCCCCGCCGGCCTCGAGCCGTTCCGCGAGATGGCGCGGGTGCACCGGCCCGGCGGGGTCCTGGTCCTCGGCACGCCCGACTACGCGACGCGCAGCTGGCGGATCTTCGAGGACATCTACCGCCGTCTCGCGCCGGGCGGGTATGCGGACGAGCACATCACCCACTACACGCACACCTCGCTCGTGCTGCTCGTGACCGCGCTTGGCTACGAGTACCAGCGGACGGACTACGTCCTCGGCTCGGAGATGATCCTCACCTTCCGGAGACTTTGAGGTGAGTTCGACCACGCCAAATGCACGCACAACGCTGCACCGGACCGGACATGCTCTGCGATCGGCGGGGGGCACTGCAGTGAATTTGTGCGGTTCCGCAGCGGATCTCTTCGATCGACCGCGAGCTGGGTAGCGAGACGGGCGGGTGCAGATCGTGAGATGGCCCACTTGGGCTCCGGGTCCGGTCCCCTTCATCATCTGGCTCGCCACCCGCGTGGCTCTGCTGGCGCTGGTGGGTGGCTTCTACCCGTGGGAGTGGTACCCAGATCTCCTGTACGAGTCCGTGCGGGTCATGCTCGGCGGCGGGAACCCGTACGCGGGCGAGCAGGTCTATCCCCCGCTCTCGATGCTCGCGTTCCTCATCCCGGGCGTTCTCGCCGGGTCGGCCGAGGCGTTCCGCACCGTGTACGCGCTCTTCATCATCGCGATCGATCTCGCGATCCTGCTCTGGATGCGCCGCGCGGAGCGCGACGGCTTCGCACACGCGGGGCTCGCGTACGCGATCGCGGTCCCCGCGATCGGACCGACCCTGCTCCTTTGGCGCTTCGACCTTCTTCCGATGCTCTGCCAGATCGCGGCGACGGTCTGCCTCATCCGCGCCGGGGCACGGCCGGATGTCGCGGGTCGCGCCTGGACCTGGTCGTGGCTGTTCCTGGGCCTCGGGATCGCGCTCAAGCTCTACCTGCTCGCGCTCGTACCGCTCTGGATCGCGTGGGAGATCGTCTCGCGTCGGCCGAAGACCGGGGGCCCGGAACGGATCTCGCTTTGGGAGCGGCTTCGGACCGCGAAGCCCGACCGTCGGCTCGCGCGGGGGCTCGCGCTGGCGCTTGGCCCGGTCGTCGCCCTGGCCGTTGTCGCGCTCGCTGTCTACGGACCGAGGTCGCTCGAGCCCTACACGTACTCGTTCGGCCGCGGCATCACGATCGACAGCACGCCCGCAACGGTCATCGCGGAGCTCGGCCGTGCGGGCACGCCGACCAGCTGGACGTATGAGCCGGATTGCTTCTGCCCGGTCCGCACGGCGGGGGCGGCGATCGACGCACCGCTGCGTACCGCGTTCTCGCTCCTGGGTGTCGCGGGCGCTCTCGCTTTCGCGCTCTGGTACCTGCGCTCGCCGTCACCGCTCCGCTTGGTCGCGGGGGCCGCGGGCATCACGGCGCTCGCGGCGTTCGCCTCGCCGATCCTCTCGCCGCAGCACCTGGTGTGGCCGCTGGCGCCGCTCGCGCTCCTTGCGGGCTACGTGCGCGGCCGGATCGCGCTGGGTCTCGCGATGATCTCGGCCGCGACGGCCGCCTACCTGATGTGGGGGCCGACCTTCCAGGTGCATGTCATGGAGTACACCGACCTCGGGCGGGCGCTGCTGGTCACGCGGGCGCTCGCGGAGGCTGGCGCCGTGGTCGCCATCGTCTTCCCGACCGGGCACGAAATGGGCACCGCACGCGCGGTCAGGATCGACGCTCGGGCCGGATAGGGCCCCCCGCAGGCAGCATGCTAATCTGCATGCAGTGGCGAAGACGGTCGACCTCCAGATCCGCAAGATGCCCGCGCTCCTGCGCGACCGGCTGCGGATACGCGCGCGCCGCAAGGGGAAGACGATGAGCCAGTACGTGATCGAGATCCTCGCTGAGGACCTGGAGCGACCGACGATCGACGAGTGGCTCGAAGAAGTGCTCCAGGGACCTCGCATCCCGCGTCCAAACGGCGTGACGGGGGTGACCCTCGTCCGCGAGGCCCGCGAGGAAGAGGAACGCGAGATCGACGCCATGGTCGACGACCTGATCGTCCGGAGATCGCGGCGGACTGAGCGGAGGTGATCGTGCTCGATGCCTCCGCCGCGGTCGAGATCGCCGTGTGGCCGGAAGAAGCTCCCGAGATCTCTGGTGCGATGGCCGGCCAGCAGGTCCGTGCGCCGGCGCACTTCGACAAAGAGGTGTACGCGGCGGTCCTTCGCCTTCAGCGACGGCAGGAGATCACCGCCGGACAGGCGGCGCTTGGCCTGGCCAGGACCGCGCGTCTGCCGGCCGAGCGCGTGCCTCTCGCGCAGATGCTGGCTGAGGCCTACGTCATGCGCGACCGGTTCAGTCCCGGCGACGTCTTTTACGCCGTGCTCGCGCGGCGCTCCTCCGCTGTCCTCGTCACGTGCGATGCCTCTCTGGCCCGAGCTGCTGAGGACTACGTCGACGTCAAGCTGGTCGCCCGACACGCTTGAAGTGAGAACGCCCCTGCCGCGCACGGTGACGGCGTACTGCGTGCCGCGTAGGCTCCCGGGCTACTCCTCGGGCCGTGTCCATCCGGCGAAGTCGTAGAACTCGTCCTCGCTGACTCCGAGCACCGAGTTGACGCCGAGGTCCTCGTCGATCTCCTCCCAGCGGAGAGCGGTGCCGGCGTCCTCGACGTAGCCGGCCGCGCGCTGTTCAGGCGTCGCCCGTTGAAGACGCTCGGTGAGTGGATAGGTCAGGACACGGCCGTCCTGGAATCTGACGTGGATCCCGTGCTCGTCCGTTACGACGGCGGCGGCCAGCGACAACTTACGGTCCGGCGAAGAAGTCCCGCCAGGCGACGAGCCACTCCGTGCGGTGCGCTTCGACGATCTCGATGATGTCTCCAAGGTCGCTCCTACTGTAGCCCTCGATCTTGTCCATCTTCGCCCTCGGCGAGAGCCAGATCTTGGCCCGACCGTCCCTTCCGCGCACATGAACGTGCGGTGGCTCGGGCCGGTCCGCGGCAAAGAAGTGGAAGCGGAATCCGCCTTCACGGTGGACCGTGGGCAACGTCCCATCATCGGAGCGGCCTTTACGAAGAACGGCGGGCCCCGAGGGGCCCGCCGTCTCTAACGCCTTGTCAGTGCGTGGACCTACTGGGTGATCGCGAAGCCCTCGTAGATCATCGCGTTGTCGCCCTGAGAGGCAAGCTCGACGACGATCGCGGAGATCGTGCCGCCCGTGCCGCGCACAGTGACGGCGTACTGGGTGTTGTCGGAGAGGCCCGACACGCTTCGCGGATCCACCTGGCTGCCCGCGCCGGCCGGGAGCGTCACGGTCTGCGTGGTCACGAGACCGCCGTCGCTGAAGCGGCGCCACTCGATCGTCGCGCCGGTCGCGGTGACCGACTGCAGCATGATCGGCGTCGTCCAGCCGGAGACCCCGCCGAGGGCCCGGGTGACGTTGGGCAGGAACAGCGCGTCGGCCGGTGCGGCCGAGGCGGTGTAGCCCATGGCCGTGCCGGACCTGCTATCGGCGGCGCGAGTACTAGCGGGAAGGACCGCCTAGCGCCAGGTCAGCGCCTCGATGGTGCGCATCGGTACCTCATCGTCGCCCACACCGCTGATCCGATAGACGCCCCGGTCCGTCGCGACGATCTGCGCCCACGCGCGCGACGTCGGCGGATCGATGAGATCGAGCCACACGCTCTTGATCGGATCCCACAGCTCCGCATCCATCGTCGGAAGGAAACGCTTGCGGTCGTTCTGCTGGGGCAGGCCGCCGACCGCGAGCACCTTGCCGTCGGGAAGGAGGACGCCCTGCGCCACGAGGCGCGGCTCGCCCAGCACGCCGGCGTACTCGAAGCGCTGCTCGCGCCAGAGGTAGCGCTCCGCGGTGCCCGCACCCATGGCCTCGCCGCCGAAGAAGAGCAGGTCTCCGCCCGGGAGCCGGACCATCGAGTGGTTGAGCCGGACCTCCTGCATCTGCGGCCCGCGGTCCCACGTATCGCCGATCGTGTCGTACAGCCAGGTGCTGCGCGTTAGCTGACCGTCCATCTCGAAGCCGCCGGCCACCAGCACCTTGCCGTCGGGCAGCGTGGCCGCGGTGAACTGGGTGCGCTCGCGCGGCAGCGGCCGGCCGACGTCCCAGATGTCGGTCTCGGGGTCGTAGATCTCGGTCGACTTGAGGAGGCGCGCGTTGTGGTTGCCTCCTGTGACGAGGACGCGCCCGTCGAGGAGCGCGGCGCTCGCATGGTCGCCGCGCGGCTGGCGCATGTTCGAAGCGCGCAGCCAGGTGCGCGAGTACGGCAGGTACACGTCGGTGCGCGAGACCGTCCGCCATCCGCCCGCGAGCCACTCGGTGCCGCCGGTCATCACGACGCGGTCGCCCCAACCGGTCGTGATCGCCTGGTTGACGCGGCCGTTCACCTGATCGGCAAGCACGACGACGCGGCCGGTCGCCGGATCGAAGAGCTCGCTGGTCGTGATGGTCACGTGCTCGTCCTCAGGATCGAGGCCGCCCACGATGAGGACCTCGCCGGTCGCAAGCGCGACGGCTCGCGCATACGCGCGGGGCCGCGACAGCTCACCGGCGACGGTCCAGGAGGGACGCATCTCCGCGGTCACCGCGGCGCTGGTGCGCCCCGCCATGAGCCCGCCGGCGAACGCCGCGACGACCAGGAGAGAGATGACGAGCGAACGCATCACGGGCGGCGCAAGGCTAGCAGTGGAAAACGTCCTGGCGGTGACGGAACGGACGCGCCCGAGCTATTGGACGGTGAGCGTGACTGGCGCGGTGGGGACGCGCTGCGCCGAGAACCACGTGAGGCCCTCTTCGACCAGGTCGAAGCGGATGGTGAACGTGCCCGCGCGCTCCGGGAGCTTCACGAGGGCATTCACCAGCACGCTCTGGCCGATGCCGACGGGCTGTGGGAGCGCCGTGCGGGCGCCGTCCCAGACGTAGACGTTGCCCGACTCCGCGTAGAGGTGGTAGGCGAGGTTCACCGTGCCCGGCATCCACACCCGGCTGCCCATGTTGGTGACCGAGACCGGGATGGTGACCGTGCCGTTGACAGCGCCGGCCGCGGTGTCCGGAACGCCGTAGAGCGCGGCGTGCGCGGCCGTCTCAACCTTCACGGTGATCGGACCCAGCTCCATGCCGCGGCCCGAGAACCAGGTCACGCCCTCGTGGACGATGTCGAACCGCAGGACATAGGTGCCCGCCGTGAGCGGCGCCAGGATGTTGGCGTCGAGCGAGCGCAGCTCGCCGACCCTCAGGCCCGCGAGCGGCGTGCGCACGCCGTCCCACTGGATGACGTTCCCGCTCTGGTCGTACCAGTGGTACGAGAGGTTCACGAGCGAGTCCCAGTCGAAGTTCGAGAGGTTCTGCACGCGCAGCGGCACCGTGGTCGGCATGCTCAGGGGCAGCGCTCCGGGGACGGTGGAGATGTCCATCGACCCGCCGTAGAACGGCGGCGGACCAACGACGACCGTCTGGTCGAGCGTACGCACGCCCTTCCCGCTGAACCAGGCGACGCCCTCGTGCGCCAGGTCCCAGCGCAGCGTGTAGGTGCCCTGCGCGACCGGGAAGGCGACCTGCGCCTGGAGCGTGACGCTCTGCCCGGGCTCGAGGTCGCGCGACAGCTTCGTGCGGATCCCGTCCCAGACGACGGTGTTCCCGCTCGGGTCGGCCCAGTGGTAGCTGAGCGCCACCGGGTTCGCGCCCGCGGCCGCCCAGGTGAAGTTGCTGGTGTTGCGGATCGTGAACGGCACAGCGGTGAGGCCGCCGCTCCGCGCGAGAGTGGCGACGCCGGGCTCGTACGCGGCCGCGTACACCGGGATGATCGGGCCCGCGACGGCGACGAGGCTGTTGGTCATCGGCACGCCCTGCCCGCTGAACCAGCCCACGCCCTCCTGCACCAGGTCGAACCGGAGCGTGAAGGAGCCGCCCTTGTCCGGCGGTGTCACCTGCGCGTCGAGCGTGACGCTCTTGCCCGACAGCAGGTCGGCCGGGAGCTTCGTGCGCAGGCTGTCCCAGACGACGGTCTTGCCCGCGGCGTCGTACCAGTGGTAGCCGAGGTTGACGGGGTAGGAGCTGGTGATCGGGAACGTCCCGTTGCCGGTGTTGGTGATCGTGATCGGGACGGTCGTGATCTTGCCGGCCTCGAACTTCGGCAGCACGTTCGGCGCGGTGTACTGCGCCTTCCAGTCGATGCCGACGGTGACCTCGGTGTCGTCCGGCCGCAGGCCCTTGTCCTTGAACCAGAACTCGTTCTCCTTGTGGAGGTCGAGCACCAGCGAGTAGTTGGTCGGGTAGACGGGCGCCTGGATCGGCAGCGTGACGGTCACGGTCTGGCCGGGCTGCACGTCCGCGGGCAGCGACGCCTTGCTCGCGCCCTCGAAGCGGTTGCCCGTAGCGGTCGAGATCCAGTAGTAGCCGACCCTCACCGGGTTCGTGCCCGCGGCGTTCCAGACGCGGCCGCCGTCGTTGCGGATCGTGACCGGGACGATGCGCGCCTGGCCGGCGGTCCACGTGCGCGGCACGTCGGCGCTGCGCCAGTCGGCGCTCCAGTCGGCGGAGCGGAACCAGACGTCACGGACCGGGTCGTTGTAGACAATGTTCCACCACGCGCTGCCGGACTGCATGCCCCAGCGGACGATGTACTCGCCCTTGGGCGGCGCGGTGAAGGGCACGATGACGGAGCCGGTCGCGCCGGGCGGGATGGGCACCGAGACCTGCGCGCCCGCGCCGGTGCTGATGACCGAGCCCTGCCGCAGCACGCGGTAGTTGACGGTCGTGCCGACAGGGATGGTCGTCGCGCCGCGGTTCGTCACCAGCACCGGCACCTGGATCTGCTGGCCCGGGAATCCACCGAGCGCGAGCTGCGGGTCGATCTTCGTGAGGTACGTGTACCCGACATCGAACGCGTTCTGCGCGAGGCCGCGAAGGCCGTTCATCATCGCGTAGATGCGGCCGCCGGGGCAGGCCGTCTGGCCGCCGCTCTGGCCGAGCACGTAAGCGCAGTCCCGGTGGCCTAGCACGTTCGGGACGGTCGAGGTGACGTCCACCCACGACCCGTCGCTGCGCTGCTCCTCGTGCGTGAACTGGCCGTTGCCGTACGGCGCGACGCCGAGCTGCTTGAGCTTGATGGCGATGATGTTGGCGATCGCGCCCTGCATGGCGCCCGTCGGCGAGGCCACGCTGTAGTCGCCGATCGCTGCGACGCCGAACGACCCGTCGTTCCAGCCGTAGGTGTGGCCGGCCACGACGTGGTCGCCGCCCAGACGGCCCTCGTAGATGTTCCCGTCCTTGTCGACGAGGTACTGGTAGCCGATGTCGCCCCAGTCCCTGGTCACGGCGTGGAAGTAGTAGATGGCGCGGAGCTCCGCGGCCACGTTCGATCCGCCGTCGCTGGTCACGGTGTGGTGGACCACCGCCTTCTGCCAAGGGACGTACTTCGGGTCCCAGCTCGCGATCGACTCGTCAGCGCCCCACTCGCCGCGCATGAAGACCTTGGACACGCCGGTCGGCGCGGCGCTCGCAATGCCCCGGCCCTCGCCGGTGTACGCGCGCGCGATGTCCTTGAGCGCGCCGCCGATGTCGCTAGCCAGGCGCGCGATGGGGCCGGCGTTCAGGTCGTTCACGTCGAGGAACGTGAGGGCGACGTGCTGGATCGCCGCCGGATCGCCGTTCGTCAGCCACACGCGGTACTGCGCGAAGCGCGAGTCCTGCGGAGCGACCTGCGGCGCGATGTACCAGGTGTTGGTCTTGGTGTCGGCGAGGTCCTCCTCGGGGTGGTAGAGCTGCCACTCGCCGAAGGCCGTGCCGTCGGACGAAGTGCGGACCTCGACGAGGAGCGAGTCCTCCATGCCCCACGCCGCGCGGTAGTGGACGCCGACGCGCTCGAAGAGCTGGCCCGCGTCGATCACGGGTGAGGTGACGGAGAGGGTGGCACCGCCGGTCGATCCAGCGTCGATGGCGTCGATGCGCTCGCCGGTGTCGCGGCGCAGCTCGCCGACGGTGTACGCGGGCATGGAGTGGTCGACCTGGCTCGCGACGGTCTTGCCGGAGGCCCGCAGCGAGGCGGAGGCCGGGGCCTGCCCCTGGGGCCAGAGGGCCAGGACGAACGCGACGACGAGACCGGCGAGGGATAGGCGTCGGCGCAAGAGGGCCCCCTTCTTCCTCGCCACCATCCCCCGCGCGCGCTCGGTCGATCCTAGGTGAAGGAAAGGTGACGTGTATACGGGGAACGTGGTCCCGTGGGACCAGTTATGCCCGACGGATCCTTAGACACCGCCTGTGTGGCAGTCCCTTAGATACGCACCCGAGACCCGATACCTGACCTCCGCCTGATCCCCGTCACTCGGTGGCTCGGCCGGCGGCGGCGAGAAGCAACTCGGCCACGCGAAGCGAGTCGCGCGCCTGGTCCTCAGAGACCCGCCCCACCTCGTCGTACAGCGCGGTGTTCCGCGCGCGTCGCATCGTCCCGATCACCCGCAGCTCCTGGGTGAACTCTGCGGGCAGACCCGGATAGGCCGCCCGCGCCTCGTGTGAGCCAGTTTTCCCGCGTAGTCGGAGCCCATCACGGGCCAGGACCGCGTCAGCCGCGTTCACGATGACAGCCTCCGCGTAGACGACCACCTCATCGGGATCGCGAGCGTCGAGCGCGCGGCGGGCGCGCTGGAGGTTCTGCTCGCCGAGCGCGAGCTTGCTTGCGACCTCCCGCGGACCGAGGTCCAGCCGCTGGACGAGATCGGCGTACTTCTCCTCCCAGGCTCGCAAAGCGTCTTTCGAACTCATCGTCGTCTCCCACGATCCAGATCTTCTTGCTCTCGCGCAGGTTGGCCAGGAAGGCCGACTTCGTCTCGACGGCACGCCGGAGGTCGGACTTCTGATACGTCACGAAGTTGACGGTGCGGCGGAGCTCGTCGAACAGCTTCGAGCTCAGGTCGTTCAGCGTTCGCCAGTCGGGGTCGCCCAGCACGAACACATCGATATCGCTCGTCGCGTCGTCGTTCCCACGTGCGTATGAGCCGAAGATGAAGGCGAGGTCGACTCCGGGACGTTCCCGGAAGGCGTGCGCGATCCGGTCGGCGACGCCCACCGTCCGCGCATAGAGCTCGCGCAGGGACCCATAGAGCGGGTGCGCCGGATCCATGTGCCACATCCGTAGGGGCCCGATCCGGCGGCTCTCGATCAGACCCTCGCGCTCGAGCTTTTCGAGCGCGAGGTGGACGGGACGGGGCGTCCCGGCGATGCGCCGCATCAGCGCGCGGGTGTGGAGCTCCTGGCCGGGCGTGCTCGTCAGCAGCGCCAGCAGGCGGGCCTCGGTCGCGGAGCGGCGAAGCTCAGGCACGGGGCCCATGCTAATACGGTTGTATTACTTAGTGATACACGCGTATCAGAAGGGAGCCGAGCGCGCCGAGCGCTAGAGCGGCCGGATCACCACGGTGCCAGGCGGACCATCGTGGACTTCAGGAACAGGTGGTCGCGCAGCAGCCGGTCCGCCGGAAGGTCCAGGGACATGAACTGGCCCACGATCTTCACCGAGATGACATGGCCCACGACCTCGGGCGTGCGGTTCGAGAGGTCCACCGACAGCAGCGGGCCGATGTCCACGCCGCGGTAGCGGATGATCGCGTCGCGCACCTGCTGGCTGGTGAAGGTCACCTGCCAGTTGGCCTGCCGGTTCGGCTCGGGCACGCTCACGCCGAGATCGCCCGGGTCAGGCACCGCGGTCAGGTACGACGGGCTGGGGTTGCAGGTGACGCTGCCATTCGAGTCGATGTTCACGTTGAAGCCCCAGCAGCCCAGTGGCTTGGTGTAGCCGCCGCTCGATGAGCTGAAGTACGCGCGGATGGCGGCGCCGTTGAAGGTGATCAGCATGCCGGCGGTCGTGTCGACGGCGCGGTTGGTGGGCTCGGTCTCGACGACGCGGCCATTGCGCATCTTCACGCCGCCGTAGCACTGGTCGGACTGGTCGTCGGCGACGTCGTAGTCGCTCGAGCCGCCGCGGTACGAGTTGTA
>CAZTAI010000031.1:10230-12630 GCA_964611555.1 uncultured Chloroflexota bacterium
CCGCAGCTGTACTTGCCGACGGAGCTGGGCGCGGAGAGCAGCACGCGGATGACCCTGTTCGTGCTGTCAGGAGCGATCGGCAGGAGCGTCGTGCCGGGGTAATACCAGGCGACGATCTGCTCGCCGGTGCGCGGCGCGCCCGCGGCGCCGGTGGCCATGCCCTGCGCGCCCCACTGGCTCATGCCGACGCCGTGACCGAAGCCCTTGCCGAAGAAGGTCACGCCGGGCTGGACGCTGATGGCTTCTTCCTTGGACGTGATGCCGTACCCGGAGAGCCACGCGACGCCCTCCTGGACCATGTCCCACCTGATCACGTAGTCGCCGACGCGCGACGGGAGCTGCACGTCGATGTCCACGCTCGCGCTCGCGCCCGCCGGGATGTCGCCGCGGAGGATGCCGCGCAGGCCGTCCCACGTGACGACGTTCCCGCTCGAGTCGTACACGTGGTACGAGAGGCGGTGCGGGTTCGGTCCGGTCGCGACGAGGGGCCGCGGCCCGTAGTTGTCGATGTTGAGGCGCAGCGAGATGCGCGCGCCGATCGTCGCGACGCCCGGCGTCGTGCTCGCCCCGTATCCGACGGCGTAGCCGCTGCCAACGGTCATCGCGAGACGCGTCGTCGAGCCGAGCCACGCGACGCCCTCGCGCACCGCTTCGATGGTCAGCGTGTAGTCGCCCATCGCCGCCGGCGCGGTGAAGGTGAGCTGCACCGTCTTGGACGCACCGACCGCCATGTCGCCGAGCGGCGTGCGCACTCCGTCCCACACGACGGTGTTCCCCGCCGCGTCGTGGATGTGGTACGCGAGGTTCACCACGTCGGGCCCGCCCCACGGCACGTTGCCGGTGTTGGTGACGGTGACGGGCAGCGTGCGCGTCTCGCCGACGTACGGCTGCCGGTCGAACGCGGCGCTGTACTGCGCGGCAAAGTGGATCGGCGCGACGACCACGCTGAGCGTGGCCGGCACGGTGCCGCCGAACTGCGAGAACCATCCCACGCCCTCGCGGACCATGTCGATCGTCAGGCGGTAGGTGCCCTCGGTCGCGGGCGCGGTGAGCTTCATCTGCACCGTGACGCCGGTGCCGGGCGCGACGTCGGCAGAGAGCGCGGTGCGCTCACCGTCCCAGCGGACGGTGTTGCCGCTCGCGTCGTGCCAGTGGTAGCTGAGGTTGACGGGGCTCGCGCCGCTCGAGGACCAGGCCGCGGTCCCGGTGTTCGTGACCGTGACCGGGAACGTGTAGCTCTTGCCGAGCAGCAGCGAGAAGACGGTGGGCTGCGTGAAGCGCGCGCTGTACGCCGGGTTCACCTGCACCGCGAACATCTGGCTCGCGGCGGCCCACTCGACGCCCTCCTTGATCAGGGCGAAGCGCAGGAAGTAGGCGCCGGCCTCGGTGGGGCCGCGCACGGTGACGGTGGTCGTGCGCGACGCTCCCGGCGCGACGTCACCCGGGCCGAGCGGGCTGCGGAGTCCGTCCCACACGACGATCGCTCCCTGCACCGTGTACCAGTGGTATGAGATGGCGACGTCCCCGAGGGCCGGTCCGGTCGCGGGCGGCGCGAACGGCTTCCACGTCTCGGTCCCGGTGTTGGTCAGGGTGATCGGCACCACGACGTCGGTGCCGGCGCCCATCGTCGCCGGCGGCGCGGCGTTGTATGAAGCGGAGAGTGGTGCCGCCTGCGCGGACGGCGCGGCGGCGGGCGCCGCGAGCGCGGTCGCACTCTGCGCGAGGAACGCGGCTATGAGAGCGGCAGCGAAGGACCTGCGCAGATCGGACCCCTTCCTCCGCCCCAGCTTCCCCGCCATCAAGCCTACAAGCCCTAGGAGTGCCGTCGGCGGGAGCTCGCTCACGCCGGCGGCCGACGACGGGGTTGTACGAAGTACCAACGGGATACGACCAAGCTAGCGATGCAGATGTGCCCCACGGAGTGGTGAACGCGGCTAAGGAGCGAGCGTCACCGTCCGCCGGAGGCCTGCGCCGAACCAGCGGATCCCTTCGGATACGAGATCGATCTGAACGGAGGCCGCGCCCTCGGGCGGTGTGCCGAGCGCGACCGAGACGGTGATCGTCGCGCCGGGCGCGACGACCTGCGCGAGCGGCGTGCGCGGGCCGTCCCAGACGAGGGTGTTGCCGGCGCTGTCGAACCAGTGCGCCGAGAGGTTCAGCGGCGCGGCTGTCGAGATGGTCCAGGTCGCGAGGCCCAGGTTCTTGATGGCCACGCTCACCGTTGGCGCGGCGCGTGAGACCGTCAGCGCTCCGGTTGGCAGCTCGGCGCGGTAGTCGGCCGCGACCAGGAGGGTCGCCTCGCCGGTCGCGACGCCGAGGCCGCTCAGCCACGCGAGGCCCTCGCGCACCACGTCGACCCGCACCCTGTAGGAGCCCGCGGCGAGCGGCGCGTCGACGGTG
>CAZTAI010000032.1:0-12328 GCA_964611555.1 uncultured Chloroflexota bacterium
CGCGTTGCGGCGCGGGCGTGGTCACCGCGGCCACGGCGCGCTCGGTGGCCGATCGGGTCGCCGGGCTCGACCCGAACATCACGCTGTTCCCGCTGGCCGAGGCGCAGCCGGGAGCGGTCGCCGTCGGCGCGGCAGCGCAGCTGTCGCAGTTCCTGGACGAGCGCATCCGCGCGCTCCTGATCGGACCGGGCCTGTCGCACGGGACCGGGACCGACGAGTTCGTGATGGCCGTGCTGCGGAACGCCCGCGGCACCCCGACCGTGATCGACGCCGATGGACTGAACGCGCTGGCGCGGACGGAGGAGGCCATGTCCCTGCTCCCGCCCAACACGATCCTCACGCCGCACGACGGCGAGGCCGCGCGCCTCACGGGGCAGGTCGTCCCCAAGGGCGCGCAGCGCGTGCCGTTCGCGGAGCGCGCGGCGCGCGACTGGAAGTGCGTCATCGTCCTCAAGGGCCCGGTCACGGTCGTCACCGACGGGAAGCGAACGCTCGTGCACGACGCGCCGAACCCGGCGCTCGGGGTGGGCGGTTCCGGCGATGCGCTCAGCGGCGCGATCGCCGCGTTCCTAGCGCGAGGGCTGGAGCCGCTCGGCGCCGCGACAGCTGCCGTGTGGGTCCATGGCCGGGCCGGCGCGCTGCTCTCCGCAGAGATCGGCGAGTCCGGCGTGCTCGCCACCGACATCGCCGACGCGATGCCGCTGGCGCTTCGCGAGATACACCGGACCCGATGACGGCCATCCGCACGACCGTCGCGGACATCGACCTCGACGCGCTGGACGCCAACGTCCACGCCCTCGGCTCCGGCGACGCGCACGTCATCGCCGTCGTGAAGGCGGACGCCTACGGCCACGGCGCCGAGATGGTCGCCGAGTCGGCCCTCCAGGCAGGAGCCGTCATGGTCGCCGTGTTCACCGTGGAGGAAGCGGTGCTGCTGCGCCGCACGCTGCGCGAAGGGGCGATCCTGGTGCTGGGTGGCGTGGCCGACGCCGCGGAAGCGGAGGCGGCGGTCGCGAACGCGCTCACCGTCACGGTGTGGGACGAGCATCGCGCGCGCCTCGTGGGCGCGGCCGCGCGCGCGGCCGGACGAAGCCTGCCCGTGCACATGAAGGTCGACACCGGGCTCACGCGCCTGGGCGTGCTCCCGGACCAGGCGCTCGAGCGGTGGAACGTCATCGCCGCCATCCCCGGCCTCGAGCTGGACGGCGTCTTCACGCACTTCGCGACGGCGGACGACCCCGGCGACACCTTCGCCGCGGAGCAGGTGCGCCGCTTTGCCGCCGTCGTGGGCACGCTCCCGTCGAAGCCGCGCCTCATCCACGCCTCGGCATCAGCCGGCATCGCCAAGCTTGGCCTCACCCCGCCCTGCAACACGGTGCGCCCGGGCCTGGGGCTCTACGGGCTCTACACCGCGACGCACCTGCCGACGCCGCGGCTGCGGCCGGTGCTGCGTTGGTCATCGCGTATCCACCGCGTCGTCGCCGTTCCAGCCGGCACCGGCGTCGGGTACAGCCACGCCTACCGCACCCACCGCGCGGCGCGCATCGCGACCGTGCCCGTGGGATACGGCGACGGATTGCCGCGCAGCGCCCGACGCGCGGACGTGCTCGTGCGCGGCCGGCGCGTTCCCATCGCCAACCGGGTGGCCATGGACCTGTTCATGGTGGACGTGACGGATGTCCCCGACGCGCGCGAGGGCGACGAGGTCGTGCTCATCGGAGCGCAGGACGGCCAGCAGCTCAGCGCGGAGGACCTCGCCGCATCGTGCGGGACGATCAACTACGAGGTCGTGACGAACATCCGGCAGCGAGTGCCCCGGCGGTACTTCCGCGACGGCGAGCTCGTGGCCACGCGGACCATGGCCGACGGCCTCGTGCGGGCGTGACCGGGGCGCGACGGGTCAGCGCGGTCGCACTTCTCGCGATCGTGGTGGCGGCGTGCACCGCCTCACCGGTCCCGCCGGCGAGTCCGACCCCGTCCGCGGCCGGTGTCTCCCCGGAGCCGTCCGGCTCGACGGTGGGTCCGCTCGCGCTCGACATGACGGCCGCGCTCAAGGCCAAAGAGATCCCGATCGCGAACGACTTCGACCTCGTCCGCCGGATGGAGGGCCGCGACGGGACGCCCGCGATGCCGTTCGAGCCCGTCCGGACCACGCCTCCCGTTGAGGAGGTCGGCTCGGTCACGCAGTTCTGGGTCCACGACTTCGCCGCGAAGCGGAACGTGCAGGTCCAGGCGACCCTCCGCCGTATGACCCAGAACGTGAAGTGGTGGGTGCAGTCCGACATCACCGTTGATGAGGCGGCGCTGGGACGGAGCGCGGCGGTCTTCCAGGACGAGGTCTACCCGACGAACCGCCGGCTCTTCGGCGAAGAGTGGACCCCCGGCATCGACTCCGACCCCCGCATCAACATCGTCATCGCGAACATGCCGGGCTCGGCGGCAGGCTATTTCAGCGGCGTGGACTCGCTCCCGCGCTGGGTCCACGAGTTCTCGGCGGAGCGCGAGATGATCTACGTGAACTCGCAGGCCGCGCGGCTGGGCACCGACTACTTCCACGCTGTCCTGGCTCATGAGTTCTGCCACATGCAGCAGTGGAACAAGCGCACCCGCACGTCGATCTGGTTCAACGAGGGATTCGCGCAGCTCTGCGAGCGGGCCAACGGCTACGTCGTCGGCTTCGAGCAGCTCTTCCTCCGGCAGCCGGACACACAGCTGGACGCCTGGACCGACCTGGACGAGGGCGCGGGCCAGCACTACGGAGGCGCCTTCCTCTTCTTCGAGTACCTGCGCCAGCGGACCGGCGGCGGATACGACCTCATCAACGCGATCCTGGACGACGGCATCGACACTTTCGACGAGCTCGATCAGGCCCTTCGGGCCGCGGGGCATCCGCCCGCGGAGCAGGTGCTCGCGGACTTCGCAGCCGCCAACGCGCTCATCGGCAGCAGCCCTCCGGCGCCGTACGCGTATCCCGCCGAGCTCGGCCTGCGAGAGCCCGCCCGCCCGACCTCGGCCGACCGCGCGGATCCGGGGGTGCTCCTCAAGGCGTCGGTGCACCAGCAGGCCACCCGGTACGTCGAGCTGCCGCTGGGCGGCCAGTACGAGGTCCGCTTCCAGGGTGCGACGACGACGCGCATCGTCGCGGCGGATCCGCACTCCGGGCGCTCGTTCTGGTGGTCCGACCGCGCCGACGGGATGGACGCGATCCTCACCCGCGAGATCGATCTGAGCGGCGTCACGTCGGCGGTGCTCTCGTTCTGGACCTGGTACGACATCGAGGTCGACTTCGACTACGCGTACGTCGCCGTCTCGACCGACGGCGGCCGTCGCTGGGCGACGGTGCAGGCGGCAGCGACGACGACCGAGGACCCGAATGGCAACAACCTCGGTCACGGGTTCACCGGCATCTCCGGCGACGGGGAGACCGCGGTCTGGATCCAGCAGCGCGCCGACCTGGGCGCGTATGCCGGCAAGAAGATCCTGCTGCGGTTCGAGCACGTGACCGATGGCGCCCTGAACGAGCCCGGCTTCGCGGTGGACGACATCGAGATCGCGGAGGTCGGCTACCGTGACGACGCCGAGGGCGACAACGCATGGGACGCGAAGGGGTTCATCCGGTCGACGAACGTCGTAAAGCAGCGCTACGTCGTGCAGGTCATCCGCTTCGGCGATCGGCCGACGGTCGACCGGCACGTGGTCGAGGACGGCCGGCTGGAGCTCAGCCTGGACGCGCGGGGCGACGCCCGCCCGCCGATCCTCGCCGTGACCGGCCTCGCACCGCGGACGACCGAGACCGCGACCTTCGAGGTGCTGGTGACGCAGGGCCGCTAGACCTTGGCGATCCCGGCGCGCTGCGCCGTCTGCTGGCGCGCCACGGGGTGCGGAGCGCGAAGTCCCTGGGCCAGCACTTCCTCGTGGACGAGAGCGCCCTCGACGCGATCGTGAACGCCGCGGACCTCTCGCCGCGTGATGATGTGCTCGAGATCGGGCCCGGCCCCGGTGCACTCACGCGCCGTCTCGCGGCTCGCGCGCGCTCGGTCACCGCGATCGAGGTCGATGCGCGCATGGTCGCGGTGGCAGCTGAGGCGCTGGTCGAGGCGCGGAACGTCCGCATCGTCCACGCCGACGCGCTGGCCGTGGATCTCTTCGCGACCGGTGAGCGCCCGCCGACGCGGATCGTGGCCAACCTCCCGTACCAGATCACGTCTCCACTGCTCCACCGGTTCCTGGGGGACCCACGCCGTCCGCCGCTCGTCGTCGTGCTCGTGCAGGAGGAGGTCGCGCGCCGGATGGCCGCGACGGCCGCCGATGCGCGCGAGCGGAGCTTCCTCTCCGTGTTCGTCCAGTCCTTCGCTGAGCCACGGCTCATCAGGCGCGTGCCGGCCGGCTCCTTCCTGCCTCCGCCGCGCGTGTCCTCGGCCGTCGTCGCGCTGCGCACCTTCGCGCGTCCCGCGTTCGCTCCGCTCGACCAGACCGCCTTCCTCCGATTCGTGAGCGACGTCTTCCGCCACCGCCGCAAGCAGATACGCGCGGCGCTGGGCCACGAGGCAGGCGTGGAGCGCGACCGGGCGACCGCGGCCCTCCGCGCGGCGGGGGTCCCCCCGGAGCGCCGGCCCGAAGAGCTGTCGCTCGAGGAGTGGGTCGCCCTGGCGCGCGAGGTCGGCGTACCGGAGACCGGCTGATGTCGCGGCGGATCCGGGTGACCGCGCCCGCCAAGATCAACCTCACGCTTGAGGTGCTCGGCCGTCGCGACGACGGGTACCACGAGCTCGCCAGCGTGATGGCCACCGTCGACCTGCACGACGTAGTGAGCGTGAGCGTCGCGCGCACGCTCGACGTGCGCATCACACCGGACGCGGGCATCGAGATCGGGTCCGACCTCGCGAGCGCCGCCGCGCGCGCCCTTGCCAGCGCGAGCCAGCGCGAGCCGCGCGCGCGCATCGAGGTCCGGAAGCGCATCCCTGTTGCGGCTGGCCTCGGCGGCGGTTCCAGCGACGCGGCGGCCGTGCTGCGGGGGCTCGCGAAGCTGTGGCGCGTCGAAGGGGTCGACCTCGCGGCTGTCGGCGCGACCGTCGGATCGGATGTGCCGTTCTTCGCGTCGGGTCACGCCATCGCTCGCGTCGGCGGGCGGGGGGAGCGGGTCGATCCGCTTCCTGGTCCATCGCGTGAGCTCTGGATAGCCCTCGTCACGATCCCGGTCCGAGTACCGACGCCGGCCGTGTTCGCGGCGCTCGATCCGAAGCACCGGGGGACCGCGGACGCGACCGATGCGCTCGCGGGGATGTTGCGGGGCGAAGATGTCGATACGGTCGCCCTGCGCTCGCATCTTCGCAACGATCTGACGAGCGCCGCGGAGAGCGTGTGCCCTCTCGTCGCGGAGGCGCGAGCGGCGGCGGCCGCGCGCGGGATCGCTCTGACGCTATCTGGGAGCGGCCCATCGCTGTTCGCGCTGGCCGACGACCGCGCGCACGCTCTCCGCCTCGTGCGATCTCTCGCCGCCGCGGGGCTCCGCTCCCGTCCGTATCGGCTCGCGCGTGCATAAGCGAGCGAGCGCTGTCCCTCTACGATCGGATCGTGGGATCACCGGGGGACATGACGGTCCGTCAGGCCGGGCAGCGGGGTGGAAAGAACACCTCCGACAAGCACGGCGCCGACTTCTACCGTGAGATCGGCCGTCGCGGTGGCGAGACTCGCAAGGGTCAACTCGGGCCTGAGGGGTACGCCAAGCTCGGACGCAAGGGCGGGGAAGCACGCAAGACGCAGCTCGGGCGCACGGGTTACTCGGAGCTCGGCCGTCGTGGTGGCGAAGCGCGCAAGTCGCAGCTCGGCAGCGAGGGCTACGCGGCGCTCGGACGCAAGGGCGGCCGTCGCGTTGCCGAGTTGATCAGGCGCGGTAAGCGTCCCGAAGGAACGTCAGCCGCTTAGAGCCGGACCGCCCCCATAGACTTCCGCTGAGCTATTGGGGCGTGGCCAAGTGGTAAGGCACCGGGCTTTGGACCCGGGACCGATGGTTCGAATCCATCCGCCCCAGCCGCAGAACGTTCGGATCCTGGCGCCCCGACCGAAGCCTTAGCATTCACATCCCCACGTGAGCGACGACCACGATCCATCGCGTTTGACCGCGTTCATCCTCGCAGCAGGGCTCGGAACGAGGATGCGCTCGCGGACGTGCAAAGTGCTCCATCCCGTGGCCGGCCGGCCCCTCCTCGCGCACGTCATCGCAACGGTCCAGGCGGCCGGGGCGCGACCCGTCGTAGTCCTATCTAAGGAGAGCGAGCCGGCCCGCGCGGTCGTCCCCGAGGGCGTCCCGATCGCCATCCAGGAGCCTCCTCGCGGCACCGGCGACGCGGTCCGGGCGGCACTCGAGGCCACGTCGGACCCGGGCGGGAGCGCCTACATCGTCTACGGCGACACCGTCCTCCTGCGGCCGGAGACCCTCCAGTCTCTCGAGCGCCTGCGCGCCGAGCGGGGGGCCGTCCTGGCGCTCCTCACGGGCGTGACCGGGACCGCCAACGAGTACGGGCGGATCGTCCGGAATGCCTCCGGCGATGTCGACCGCATCGTCGAGGTGCGCCTCGCGACACCCGAAGAGCGAGCGATCCCCGAGTCCAACTTCGGCGCCTATGCCGCAGATCTCGGCTGGCTGCGCACCGCCGTCCCTCGCCTCAAGGCGAACGAGACGGGGGAGGTCTTCCTCACGGACCTGGTGGCACTCGCGCGCGAGGAGCGCCGCAAGGTAGCGGCACTCCGCATCGACGATCCGCTCGAGGGTCTCGGCGTGAATACGCGCGTGGACCTGGCGGTCGCCGACGCGGCGCTGCGCGAGCGCATCCGCGAGCGGCACATGCTCGCCGGAGTCACGTTCGTCGATCCCGCATCGTCCACCGTCGACGCGGACGTGATCATCGAGCCCGACGTGACCATCGAGCGCGGGACCGTACTCGAAGGACGGACGCGCATCGGCGCGGGCAGCCGCGTGGGTCCCTACACGATCCTCCGCGACACGGTGCTCGGCGCGAACTGCCGCATCGAGGCTTCGGTCCTTGAGGGTGCCACCTGCGAGGACGACGTCCGCGTCGGCCCCTTCTCGCACCTGCGGCCGGGCGCTTACCTCGAGCGTGGCGTCGAGATGGGCAACTTCGGCGAGGTCAAAGCCAGCCGGCTCGGCGCGGGCACGAAGATGCACCACTTCTCGTACGTCGGGGACGCCGCGGTGGGGAAGAACGTGAACATCGGCGCTGGGACGATCACGCTCAACTACGACGGCGCCAACAAGAACCGCACCGAGATCGGCGACGACGCCTTCATCGGTTCCGACACGCTGCTTCGAGCTCCGGTGAAGGTAGGGACCGGCTCGGCGACCGGTGCGGGCTCCGTCGTGACGAAGGACGTCCCGGACGGGATGCTTGCGGTGGGCATGCCGGCGCGCGCCATCAAGAAGTACGTGCGTCCCAAGAAGGCCCGGTCCTGATGGGCGAGGCCCTGGTCCGTCTGCTGCTCGGGGAGCTCGCGCTCGTCCTGCTCCTGGCGCTGCTCTCAGCGAGCGAGACGGCCATACATGTGACCAGGCGCGCTCACCTCCGCGACGAGCTCGACCGCCGGGGCCGCGGTGGCCGGCTGGCACGGGCGATCAGCGATCGTTCGCTGCACTACCTGTCCGCGCTGCAGGTCATGGAGTTCCTGGTGGTGTTCGCGTTCTCTGCGATCGCCGCCGCGTTCATCGCGCCGCGCCTATCCGAGATCCTCTCGCTGTTCGGGGTGATCACGATCGTCAGCGACGTGACGGCGGTCCTCGTGACCGTCCTGGTCCTCTCGCTGTTCGCGATGCTGTTCGGCCTCTTCGTGCCGCGCGCCATCGGGGCCAAGTACGCGCAGGGCGTGCTGGTAACGCTCTCCGTGCCGATCGAGATCGTCAGCTGGATCACCCGGCCCCTGGTCGCGCCGCTGCTTCTGGTCACGCAGGCGATCACGCGACCGTTCGGGGCGACACCGACACCGTCGGGCGGCGTGGTGGTCAGCGAGGACGAGATCCGCGCGCTGGTGGAGTCGGGCGAGGAGCAGGGCGTCATCGAGGAGCGCGCCCGGGACATGATCCAGGGCGTCTTCGCGCTCGGCGACAAGCACGTGCACGACGTCATGGTCCCGCGTACCGACATCCGGGCGATCGACGTGGAGACCCCTGGCGACCAGGTCCTCGACCAGGTCGTGCAGGCGGGCCACTCGCGGCTCCCGGTCTTCGAGGGCAGCCCGGACCAGATCATCGGGATCCTGTACGTGAAGGACTTGTTCCGACGCCTGGCGCGCGCGGAGAAGGACGTGTCCGTGCGCCAGTACCTCCGGCCCGCGCACTTCGTGCCGGAGAGCAAGCGCATCGACGAGCTGCTGCGCGAGATGCAGCGGGACAAGATCCACATGGCGATCGTCGCGGACGAGTACGGCGGGACCGCGGGCCTGGTGACCATCGAGGACCTCGTCGAGGAGATCGTCGGCGAGATCCGCGACGAGTACGAGGCCGAGCAGGAGCTGATCATCCCGGTGTCGGAGAACGAGGCGCTGATGGACGCGAAGGTGCCGTTCGAAGAGGTCCTAGAGGCGTTCGAGCTCGACGTCCCGGCGTCCGAGGACTACGACACGCTGGGCGGCTACATCGTCCACGAGCTGGGGCGCCTGCCCAAGGCCGGTGAAGAGGTGCGCACGGACGGCGTCCGCTTCATCGTCGAGAGCATCGAGGCGCGCCGGATCCGCCGGGTGCGCGTGGTGCGCGAGATCACCAGCCGCGAGACGGTGGAGGGGTGAGCGCCGAGACGCTCGGTCCTGGCGACGAACAGTTGGTGAAGGTCGCGGCGCTAGCGCGCGAGCGCGCCCATGCGCCGTACTCGAAGTACAAGGTCGGTGCGGCCATCCGCACCAAGCGCGGCAAGATCCACTCGGGCGCGAACGTGGAGAACGTGTCCTACGGGCTCACCGTCTGCGCGGAGCGCTGCGCGGTCTTCGCCGCGGTGGCTGCCGGCGACACCAAGGACTACGACGCGATCGCGATCGTGATCGACGGTGCCGAGCTGCCCTCGCCGTGCGGCGCCTGCCGGCAGGTGCTGTGGGAGTTCTCGCCCGACACTCGCGTGCTGCTCGGCACGACGGGCGGCCTGCGGAAGTCCACGACGCTGCGCGATCTGCTGCCGGACGCGTTCGGTCCGGATCGACTGAAGACCGCCGGGGGCTAGTGCCCCGGCGTCAGCGCGTCGGTCAGCATGCGGTAGAAGCGGGACGCGCCGGCCATCTTGAGATCGCGCAGCCCCGCGGAGATCTTCTCGTCGCTGAGGTCGCCGGCGCTCTCGACGTGGATCTGCCCGTAGTCGCGGATCAGCGAGAGCGGGAACGGGCGCATCAGGCTGGCGTCCTGGATGCGGTCTAGCAGCAGCGCCGCCTGGTTACGGTTGAAGACGCCCCAGCGCGCGATGACGCGGCGGTCGGTGAGGATGAACCAGTGCCCGCGCCAGGGGATCCACATGAAGAGGAGCAGGATCGCCACGAGCGCGAACGTGACCAGGCCGATCGCCTGGATGGCTGTGTCCTGGACCGCCATGCCGTACAGCGCGAGGCCGCCGAGCACGAGCCAAAGCAGCATCAGCGGCTCCCACAGGAAGAGCGGCCGGTTGGCCACGAGCACATGCTCGTTCGGCTCGAGGATGATGTCGCCGGGGACCCCAGGGATGCGCTGGCCGCTCACCTGCGCGCGATGGTACCCACCGGGCTACGCGACCGTGGCGGCTCCCGCCTGCGTCGGCCCGCCCGTGGCGCTCAAGACCAGACCCTCGAGCAGCCGTAGCGGCTCCGCGGAGACCAGCTCGCGAACGGCCCGGAGCTCGTAGAGCGCTCGCTCCCGGTGCATGGCGATCTCGCGCTCGATGGCCTCGTGCACCTTCAGCTCGTCGAGGATGTCGCGGATGCGGTCGCAATTCTCCTGCGGCAGCGGGGCCGGCGGCGCGTAGCGCTCCTCGAGCTCCGCACGCAGGCGCGGGCTGGCGCGCTCGAACGCGAGCACGACCGGCAGCGTCTTCTTGCGCTTGGCGATGTCGTTCATCTCGACCTTCCCGGTGCGCTCCGTGCTGCCCCAGATGCCCAGGACGTCGTCGTGAGCCTGGAAGGCGTGGCCGAAGTCCGCGCCGAACCGCGCCAGCGCGGCGCGCAGGTCGCGGTCATCGCTTGCGAGCGCGGCCGCGCCCTCGGTGGCCGCGCTGAACAGTGCGCCGGTCTTGCGCGCCACCATCGCGCGGTACCGCTCCGCGGTGATGTCGGTGCGCGACTCGTAGCTGATGTCCAGGAACTGGCCCTCGCAGACCTCGACGCAGGCGCGGTCGAGGAGCCAGGCGTAGTCGAGCACCCGCTCCGCCGGCACGCCGCGGTCGCGGAGGCGATGCACGGCCAGCCGCGATGCTGCGTACATGCCGTCGCCGGCGTTGATGGCCTGCGGGACGCCCCAGACGCTCCACACGGTCGGGCGGTGACGGCGCGTCGGATCCTGATCCTCGATGTCGTCGTGGATCAGCGTGAAGTTGTGGAGCAGCTCCAGTGCGGCCGCCGCAGGTAGGGCCGCCTTCACGTCGCGCGAGATCGCCTCGTGGAGCAGTGCCAGGAGCAGCGGGCGCAGGCGCTTCCCCGTACCGGGACGCTCGGTGTCGAGCCCGAGGTGGTACAGCATCATCCCGTAGAAGGGCTGGAGTGCCGCCTCCGCTTGGGTGAGGACCGACCTGATCTCCCCGTCGATCGCGGCGACCCGCGAGTTGAGGTCGGTCGAGTTGGTCACCTCGGTCGATGATACGAGCGCCCGCCGCTACAGCGCCTAGGAGAAATGCGCGGGAGCTTGCTCACGCGGCATGGCGACGACGGCGATGTACAGCGCAGTCTTACCATCGATGCGAATGGGATCGCGCACCTACCGGGCCGAGGCCATCGTTCTCAAGACCCTCGACCTCGGTGAGGCCGACCGCATCCTCACGCTCTTGACGCGCCACTTCGGCAAGGTGCGCGTCATCGCGAAGGGCATTCGGAGGCCGACGAGCCGCCTCTCCGGGCATGCCGAGCCGCTCGCGCACGCGACCTTCCAGCTCGCGCGCGGGCGCGAGCTGGATGTGCTCACCGGCGCGGAGTCGAGAGCGACGTACCGCGCGCTGCGCGAGGACCTCGACCGCATCGCGGCCGGCTGGTACGTGGCCGAGCTCGCCGATCGCTTCACGGCCGACCACGCACCGGCCGCGCCCACATTCGACCTGCTCGAGACGGCGCTCCGGCACCTGGATGCGGGGCACGCTCCGGCCCTCGTGTGCCGCTGGTTCGACCTGCACCTCCTCGATCGCACCGGCTTCCGCCCGGAGCTCGGGTCCTGCGCCCGCTGCACGGGCGAGCTCAAGGAGATCGCGAACGGCTGGAGCCCACTGGAGGGGGGAGTCGTGTGCGACGGCTGCATCGACCGCTCGACGGTCGGCATGCCGGCGCTCTCGGTGCGCGCCCTCAAGTCGTTCCGCTACCTGCTCGTGAGCGACTTCGACGCCGCCGCCCTCCTTCGCGTGGAGGCGGCTCTGGAGCGCGAGCTCGAGCGGCACCTCCGGGCCTTCCTGCAGTACGTCCTGGACCGCGACATCGCCTCGTCGCGCCTGATCGACGAGCTCGCGCGCCTTCCGCGCCACACGATCGCGCCGGTCGCCTGACCGTGCCCGGGCAGATCGAGGGCCTCGCCGACAAGATCACCTCGCTCGCGAAGCGGCGCGGCTTCGTGTTCCCCTCGAGCGAGATCTACGGCGGGGCGGGATCGACGTGGGACTTCGGGCCGCTCGGCGTCGAGCTCAAGAACAACGTGAAGCGGTCGTGGTGGAAGGCGATGGTCCAGGTGCGCGGCGACATCGTCGGCCTGGACGGCGCGATCCTCATGCACCCACGTGTCTGGGAGGCCAGTGGCCACGTCGAGAACTTCATCGACCCGTTGGTCGAGTGCAAGAACTGCCGCAAGCGTCACCGCCTCGACGAGCTCAAGGGCGGCGAGCGGTTCATGGACGCGTGGCGCAGCGGCACGACCATGGATCTGACCGGGACCGCGTGCCCGGCGTGCGGCGAGAAGAAGCTCGCGGATCCGCGGCGCTTCAACCTCATGTTCAAGACGTTCGTGGGCCCGGTCGAGGAGACCGCCGCGGTGGCGTGGCTGCGGCCCGAGACGGCTCAGGCCGTGTACGTGAACTTCGAGAACGTGCAGCAGGCGGTCCGGCGCCGCCTGCCGTTCGGTATCGCGCAGGTGGGCAAGGCGTTCCGCAACGAGATCACCCCCGGGAACTTCATC